>NZ_JAUSCG010000137.1 GCF_030651615.1 Methanocalculus sp. | reverse complement strand
GCGCTGTACCTTTCTGCGGGCGCGGCATGGCATAATAGGGATGAGATCATTGATCGACATCTCCTGAAGGGCAGGAATTGTATACCCATGATAGGTGAACTCCTCACGCCGTCTCGGCATTCGCTTAACTAATTTCTTTGCCATATCCGATCACCTCTTACATCCGGTTCTTCGTGCGGCAACATGCCCGACCTTTCTGCCAGGTGGTGTTCCACGAGAGACAGTCTTTGGTCTTCCAGGGTGCTGATGCCCACCGCCACCAAACGGATGGTCGATGACGTTCATTGCAACACCACGGACACGTGGCCAGCGGGTTGCCTGTGTCTTTACTTTGTGGAATACCTTACCGGCTTTCACATACGGCTTTTCACTACGGCCGCCGCCTGCAACGAGTCCGATTGTAGCACGACAATGGCTGTTAAACCATTTGATCACGCCACTTGGCATTTTAACACCGACTCTGTCTTCGGATTTTCCGATGACAAGTGCCGAAACACCGCTTGACCGAACGAACTTTCCACCATCGTTTGGACGTGCTTCGATGTTGCAGATTGCTGCACCTGTCGGGATGTCACTGAGGAGCAGGGTGTTGCCGTTTCGAACGGTAGCATCCGGACCCCACTCAATAACATCATCGATACCCATCCCTTCGGTGACGAGGAGGTAGATCTTCTCACCATCTTCGAGGTTTACAAGGGCAATCGGTGCATGACGTGCTGGATCGTGTTCGATATCGATGATCGTTCCACGAACTGTCTGATCGCCTGTGCCTGGATGACGAAGTTCTGCTTTATATTTGTGTGATGGTGCCCGGTATGACGGACCGCCTTTACCGCGCGCCTGACTGCTGATTCGATGTCCCATCTCCACTCACCTACACAATACCAAGGCGGCTTAATATCTCTTCTGCGGCTTTATCATCTTCAAAGCTCACAATAGCCTTCTTGGTTCCTTTGTTCGTCATCAGGGTTCTGACCTCCGTGACAGCCTTTCCAAAGGTCTTCTCGATGTCACGACGGATCATATCCTTGTTTGCTTCCTTTCTGACAATGAACATGAGTTTATTCTCGCGTTCCAGTGTCGCCATGGCCTTTTCCGTAACAGAAGGATGATCAAGAACCATCTCAGTTCACCTCCGATAGCCGCTTCAATGCCGATTCTGTCCAGAGCGTAAGACGTCCTGCATGAGTTCCGGGGGCAAGGTGTTCAGCATTCAGTTCACCAACTGCAATAGAGTCAACACCAGAGAGGTTTGCCGCTGCACGAAGTGGTGTCTCCGAGGTGACAATCAAGAGGCTCTTCCTCTGCTTGTACCGCCTGCCACGAAGCTTTCCACGACCAGGTTTGATATTCCGGCTCAACTTTGACCTGTTGACATCTGCCATGATACCAAGAGCCTCAAGGACGGTGATGACTTCTGAGGTTCGCTCAAGGTTCTCAAACGCATCTTCAACAACAGAGATGACATCCTGTTCAAAGAGATGGCCTCTTTCCCGGACAAGATCTATGCTCGCCGTTGCTGCAATGGCTGATCGGATGGCAAGAATCTTCTCTTTCTTATTGACCTTCTCGATCAGGACCTTTTCAACGACCGGCGGGTGACCGGCACGGCCGCCTCGTGCATTTGGAACACGGGCTGCGCGGGATCCATTCTTAATACGTGGAATCTTGGCTTCACCCCTGCCTGATCCCCAGCCGACTGCGGATGTCCGCATCCCTGCATAGGGGTCACTGCCATGGGGCTGGTACCGGGTGCTCTGAAGAGCCAGTACTGCCCGCTTGATGATATCGGGGCGGTATGGTGTGTCGAAGGTTTCCGGAAGCTCGATCTCCCTGAGGGGCGATCCTTCAAGTGATTTTACCTGTGCTTTCATCTCGTTTTCACCCCTGTTTGCTCTCCAGGCTGATGTATTCAACAACAGGAGCCCTGACATGGTGTTCACCCTGACGAATTGCCGGACGAATCCTGATGATACGCTTTGTTGGTCCTGGAACGGATCCTTTGATCAGGACATAGTTGTTCCTGACAAGACCATAGTGGAGGAATCCACCATCAGGGTTTACTTCGCTCGCATCAGTTCCAATCTTGATGATCCGTTTGTTGTATTCGGTTCTCTGCTGGTAACCCATCTGACCGACGTTTGGCACCTGCCAGCGGACATGATGAGGGGTCCAGGGTCCGAGAGTTCCGATATGACGTTCCTTCTTGCCACGGGAGTGCTTACGCTTCCGTAAACGTATACCCCAGCGCTTCACTGCACCCTGCGTCCCCTTTCCTTCGGTGACGGCAGTGATATCAGCATAAGCCCCTTCCTTCAGGACAGTTGAAAAGTCAACCTCGGTTCCAAGGAGCGACTGGGCATAGGCAAACCGCTCAGCGACAGTTCCTCCGGCGACACGGATCTCCATGAGATCCGGCACCTTCTTTGGAATACCGGTGATCACTTCAGGAGTCGTGTGCATCAGAAGCATGATCTCAGCGACGGTACCTGCTGCTACAGCATCATTGATTACCTGAGTTGTCGCTTCGCGATCATGGTTCTTCGGCATTGAGATCCGGCGTGAGAGGGTCTCTGAGAGCTTATCCGCCCATACCTCTGTCATCGGGTGTTTGCCATAGGTGTCTCTGCGGTACGCGCGGATAGCGGCAACCTTCATAGCCGGGACCTCGACAACCGTTACGGGGATCATGATATCTTTCCCCTCATTCGGGCTGCTCTTGTGGTCGTCGACCATGATGACATGCGTCATGCCAACCTTATACCCTGCAAACCCCTGCAATACCGGCTTACCAGTATAGTTCGGCCAGGATTTGTACTTAGGAACCTCACTAATGGCTCGTTTCCTGGGGCTGAATGCAAGTGAACCAAACCGTGGGCTATTAATTTTCGGCATGTATTGTTCAATCCTTCGAGTCTTTCATTTCGGGCCTTTTCTTAAAAGGCTCATTCTACACCGCTTAATCCAACCCGTTAGGGCCGGTATGCGGGATGCATTGGTAGGAACACCAGAGGAGGAGATGAGTCATAGAGTGATCTGTTGTACCTGACGGGTTTGATCTCAACGAATCGTATCCGTTGAATCTATTCCCTTAAGTTCCAAACAGCCAGTTCTGCTGCTAATCGTGCTTCCCAGTCTCTTTAAGAGTTCCTGACCCGCACGCGCTTCCCTGATCATGGGAAATGGGCACGTAGATACGTTCGCCCGGCGCGTTCAATCAGACCTGCAATGGTCGTCTCGCTGCGAATTATCGCAACACTCACCAATCTGCCCATCTCTGACAGACAGATTCATGATCTCTTCTCCCAGAAGAACCGGTAATCATTACCGGACATTTCTGTGACAGCCTGATCCGGCTTCTCTTATTATTGACAGGTAGATATTATAAATCTAGTGACTCGCCGGTAACCAACCCGGAAGAAAAGAGAGGGATCATCCAAAATAGAGGTCGCCTTTCTGATTAATATACACCCGAATTGAATCCTGAACATACCGGGCATGAATCTTATCGGGGTTTGCATCCCGGACACGATTGATGAGTGAGACAGTATCATATCGTACTTTTATTCCACTCTTCTCAGCCTCTTCGTAGATGGTGTTGATCGCATCAAGAAGATCAACTTCTGCTGAGATAGTACAGAGCTCCTGTGCATCAAGTGTATTCACAAATTCAAGAGTCTCACGCGCCCTTTTA
The DNA here is from genome assembly GCF_030651615.1 of Methanocalculus sp. Classification (GTDB taxonomy): domain Archaea; phylum Halobacteriota; class Methanomicrobia; order Methanomicrobiales; family Methanocorpusculaceae; genus Methanocalculus. The sequence continues at coordinate 6,751 of NZ_JAUSCG010000137.1, read as the reverse complement.
ATATTCTCTGTTGCAGATTTCTCGATTGTACAGACGTTTGCCTTTGAGGTATTGATCAGATCTGCGATCTGCTGCTGGGTCAATCCCTGCTTTCTGTACCTGAGCACCTCTTTCTGCCGCTCAGTAAGTAGACCGTCTTTCATTAATGTACTCTATTAACCCCAGGAGTTTAAACACTTTATGTTAACATATTTTGTTCAGAGGAGAAAATAATGCCGTTTCAAAATGTTTATATGCCTTTTTATCGATAAAGAAGTGTTCTCAAATATTTGAGAGGTGTAATTCAATGGTAGTAAAAGTAGGCATAGCAAAACTCGGCAACATCGCATCAGGTGTCATGGCCGAACTCCTCCTTGACGAGCGTGCAGACCGTGAAGACATGCAGACATTCATGGCAACCTCCGGTACCAAACTTCAGCCCGAAGATATCGACCGTGTTGTCACCAACATGAAGGCATGGGGACCTGACTTCTGCGTCGTCGTCTCGCCAAATGGAATCCTTCCAGGACCAACCGGTGCACGTGAAGAACTCGCAAAGGCAGGTATCCCTGTTGTCGTCGTCACAGATGACATCACTGCAAAGAAGGAGCAGTTCGATGCATTAAAGGCAAGCAGCTTCGGCTACGTCATCATGAAGGCAGACGCGATGATCGGTGCCCGGCGTGAGTTCCTTGACCCCGTTGAGATGGCAGACTTCAATGGCAACCTCGTGAAGGTTCTCGCCCTCACCGGTGCATTCCGCAAGCTTCAGGTTGAACTTGACAAAGTGATCGACCAGGTGAAGGCAGGCAAGAAGGGCGCAGAGCTCGTCCTCCCAAAAGTCGTCATGACCTCAGACAAAGCTGTTGAGGGAGAATTTGAGAACCCCTATGCACTCGCAAAAGCACGGGCCGCATATGAGGTTGCATCAGCAGTCGCAGGAGTCAATGTGAAGGGATGCTTTATGACGAAGGAATGGGAGAAGTACATTCCGATCGTCGCATCAGCTCACGAGATGATGCGTCAGGCAGCAGTCCTCTGTGATGAGGCACGCGAGCTTGAGAAGGCATCAGACTGCATCATCAGAAAGCCCCACAAGAAAGACGGCGTCATCGTCTCCAAGACGAAGCTGATCAGCAAACCAGAATAAATATCAACCCTTCTTTTTTTTAAGAGTTTTATAATATCATAGAGTTCCCATCTGTATATATGACAGAGATGGCAACAGTTCTCATCATTGACGATTCATCCTTCCAACGAACGATCATTCGAAAAACACTCACTGAAGCAGGATATCCATGTATTGAGGCCGATAACGGGCGCTCCGGTCTGGAAAAGATCGAGCAGTCAAATCCCGGGATCATCATTGTCGATCTCCTGATGCCAGATATCGACGGGATTGAATTTCTTACGATCCTCCGGAAGAAAGGGATCAGCATTCCGATCATCGTTCTGACATCAGACATCCAGGATGCGACACGGAAGCGGTGCATTGAACTGGGAGCCTCACGATTCCTGAACAAACCATTACGTCGGGAAGAGTTGATACCAGCAATCAGACAGCTGCTGAATTCCGGGGTGTAATCATGAAGATCGATCCCAAAGAGATTGATGCCATCCGCGAACTCGTGAATATCGGTGTTGGAAAAGCAGCCGGAATCCTCTCGGAGATGACTGGGTCCACAATAGAACTCCAGATCCCAATCGTCCATCTCTACTCGGAAAAGGAGTTTCATCAGATTGAGTCGAGCCTTGGTGGTGAGCGGTATGCAGCAGTAACCCTCAATTTTGAAGGTGCATTCTCGGGAGTGACATTCTCAATATTTCCTGCAAAAAGTGCGGATATCCTCATTGCGGCCATCACCGGTGATGAACCGGACTTCTCCGATAAGATACTTCATTTAAATGCGATTCACGCAGAGACCCTCAAAGAAGTCGGCAATATCCTCATCAATGGCGTCATGGGATCGATCACCAATGTTCTTGGAAAACAGCTTCTGTACTCACTCCCAACATATAGCGAAGGTGAGATCCCCGCATTAATTGAGAGCGTGAGATCAGAACACCGTGAGGCTATATTCATCGCTGAGACGCGGATGTTCATCAGAAGCCTTGATATCGAGGGGAAGATCCTCCTCATCATGGGAAGCAATTCTCTTGAAGGTCTGATCGCACGGGTGCGTGAGATATCAGAACAATAGGTGAAGATTGATGATATCATCAGCTATTCAGGAGACGATTGCAAGGTTCTCTCATGCCCTTCCCATAGGCATCTGTATCATCAATAGTGAGAAGCAGATTCTGCTCTGGAACAGGACACTGGCTGAGTGGAGCGGATTATCCCAGGAAGAGGTGACCGAAAAGAAGCTTGATGAGCTCTACCCTCATCTCCACTCAATCAGTTATCGATTGAGGATCGAACAAGTGCTGGAAGGAGGTCCCCCGGCAATATTCTCGTCTCAGCTCCATGCTTCATTCATCCCATGCCAGATGCAGGATGGGGCACTCCGTGTCCAGCATACATCGGTCATCAGGTATCCTGGCGGAGATACCAACGAGATTCAAGCGATGATCATCATCGAGGATGTCACAGAACTTGACCATGAAATACGCGCGTTTCGTTCGATGAGGGATCAGGCGCTTGCAGAGGTGCGCGAACGTGCAAAGGCTGAGAAATCACTTCTTTTAACCAACAGGAAACTGAAACTCCTCTCCAGCATTACACGTCATGATATCTTAAACGAAGTGACAGTACTCCTCGGCAATGCTAACTTTCTCGAAGAGACGATTCCAGAAGAGGGGGATGAAAGGAGATTTATTGATGCCATCCTTCATTCGACAGAGAAGATCCAGAAACAGATTACATTCACCGGCGAGTATGATGCGCTTGGAGTACAGGAACCAGGATGGTACCGTATCGAGGATATTGCAAAGAATGCTTCTTCAATCCTTTATGTTAGTACTATTCAGTTGATTATTCAGAGTGGTTCACTTGAGGTCTATGCCGATCCGATGTTTGAGAAGGTCTTCATGAATATCATCTCAAATGCCATAATGCATGGAGAGACGGTTACAACGATCACCATCAGCTGGAAGGTGCATGCGGAAGAGGCGATCATCACGATTGCAGACGATGGGATCGGTATACCGGCAGATCAGAAGGCGAAGATCTTCAATCGCGGTTATGGAAAAAATACCGGGCTTGGACTCTTCCTTTCGCGTGAGATCCTGGATATCACCGGCCTTTCGATCATTGAGGTCGGAAGAGAAGGAACAGCATTTGAAATACATGTACCGTCTGATCGCTTCAGAATGGGAGATACTCCCTGATCGTTTCAGGTAGGGTCATAACTACCGGCTCCCGGTGAATCCTCTCCATAAATGCAGAGTCACTTATAGAAGCAGGATTTGGATTAATGCGTGCTATCATAGAACAGAATGCCCGCATACCATCATCTGCCGGAGAACCTTTTTTTTGAAAGAAGATACCCATATTGAATGCATAGGAGCCAAGAGAGCGATACAACCCAATGATTTTTATCAGGTTTCGAGCGAGGGTATCAGAATATGAGGAGAGATCTGAGATCTCCCTGATCGGAAGTATGCCACGTACCTCACATTCTCCTATCGGAACCGGATTTGCATACCAGAATATCTCTTCCCCAAAGAGATGCCTCGGTCCACCCATCTCTTCATACGAAACATCATCAAAATAGTCTCCTGATAGGGTCTTTGCAGAAGCTTCGAGATACAGACGGCAGAGAGTGGTCGGTCTCCTATCAGCTATTCCCTGCAGATGAGGATGGAGAAGACTCGCACCGGCTGAAGGAAGGAAGTTCCAGTTTATCGACGGGTACCCGGAATAGTCCAGAAGTGATTCTGCAGATGCAATGAGGGCATCAGATAGTTGTCGTTCTGAGAAATGGTGAACCATATGTGCTTCGGTGATCACCGTCACCGTATGACAATCTGCAAATGGATAGAGATTTGGAAATGTAACACTCTCACCCCGACAGATCCAGTCTCCATTTTGGAATGCCTCTGTTGATGTGAAGATCCTGGATCTGCAAAATGGACAGTCCGGTGTTTCATACTGATATGTTGGAGGAGATGAGCATGGGTTGATCCCCCGGACGCCACGAAGCGGACTGATCCTGCATGAGAGTCCTGTTGCGAATTCTGTCCGGTACTGGATGGTTGTACGGGGAGTTGTAATCTCTGTTATTGAGAAGAACGACACGATAGAAGGTAATCAAAAGAGGGTAAAAAGATACCGAAAAAATGGTGAGAGATGTATGAATATCCCCATAGTGGGAAAGGTTTATACAACGTACTTACCGAGGAGGCGGATAGAGTTGACCATGTCGGGTCCAAGCGGGGATCCGAAGATGATCTGGGTGACACCGGATTTCGTTAAGTCCTCACACTTCTGTTTGACAATGTCAGGGGTGCCTGCAATCGTGAATGCATCGATCTCGGCATCGCCGACGAGGCCGCCGACCGTCTTGAAGTCGAATTTTGAAAGGGCGTCTTTAATCTTGGCGACATTGCCGAGGTCAAGGCCGTGGCGTTGAAGGAGTGCAGGTGGGGACCCTGCAGCGATGAATGCTGCGACGATCTTTGCTGCGTTGCGCGCCTTCTTCTCGTTCATGTCGATGGACATTGCGGTGTAGGCACCGATATCGAATCCCTTCTTGCCGACCTTTTCACAGGCGGCTTTGATGATCGGAATTGCAATCTCGAAGTCTTTTGGGTTTGATGCGTTGATGAGTGCACCGTCACCGACGGTACCTGCAAGCTCAAGGACTTTTGGCCCCTGTGCACCGATGTACATCGGAACTCCCTTCTTGCCGGGGAGCTGGACACCGGTGAGCTTAGCACCATCATAGTCGAAGAATTCAAGTCCTGACTTCTTCACTTCAGCACCGGAGCAGAGAGCACGGATCTGAGTGACAGCTTCATTTAAGCGTGCAACCGGCTTGGCGGGGTCGATGGCGAGTTTTGGGAGTGTTGACAGGTCACCAGGACCAATACCCAGCACTGCGCGTCCATCGGAGATCTCGTTTAAGGTGCAGAAGAACGAGGCCATCGCTGCTGGTGTGTCAGTGAAGGCGTTCATGATACCGGGTCCCATCTTCAACTCAGTCGTTGCTGACGCAATAGCTCCAAGGATTGGGTAGCAGTGGCGGTTGTTGTAGTGGTTGGTGATCCAGGCATAGTCAATATCTTTCGTCTCTGCAAGTTTGCAGTAGTTTACTACCTGCTTGACAGAGAGATTTCCAGGCACAAATTCTATTCCATAGGTCAAGGTAATTTCACCTCAGTGACTAGTTACGCACACACACTTATAAAAATTATGATTTACCTCTGATATGGCTTCCAGAGAGAAATATTTCCGGCAGAATACTGTCGAAAAAGTTGTTTGAACGCTTGCAGGTTGGACTCAGACTGACTGAAAGGCTTTATGTTTTCGGGATAATATCAGAGTAACAATATCATATACAGCAGTAATCAACTGCTTTGTGGTATATCGGACTATCTGCTATGAAGGCACTTATTATCGGGCTTGGTGGAGCGGGATCACGTATCGCCGATATCCTCTATGACCACGACAAAAGGAGTGGAACGCACAGCGTTGAAGCAATAGCCATCGATACCGACATCACAAGTATCAAGGAACTACGTTTTATCCCTAATACCCAGCGAATCGTTCTTCCCTCTCTCGATGACGAAAGTCACGGAATTGACGGTGAAATTCTCGATATTGCCGAGATGATAGGGCATGTTCAACAGTGTAACAGGATCGAGATCGATGCTGTGATCATCTGTACCGGTCTTGGCGGAATGCATGCCGATGCAGTTTCACTCCTTGTCCATAAGATCAAAGACTCCTTCTTCGAACCGATCTTCTGTATTCTGACACTTCCAATGAGAAGTGAGGGGGCAAAGATCTCAGCAAAGGCAGCTGATCAGATTGAGATAATCGAGCCGATCGTCGATGGATGCATCCTCTTTGATAATGACACCTGGTACAAAAAGATCGCTACCGAGATGCTGCGCCTTGAGAGGACAACCAATGATGGAAGTGGAGATGATAACCAATATACTGAGATGGAAGAGGATCATGCCGATAAAATCCCACTGAATCCACGCGAACGAAATATTCTCCTGAATGAACGGATTGCACGAAGGTTTGGGCTGCTGCTGCGTGCCGGTGAGTTTGTGGAAGGGGGAAAGCCTGTTGCTGAGGTGGTCCTCGATGCAGGGGAGGTCTTAAATACCATTTCCGGGATGGGGATGGTTGCGATTGGATATGCAACCGAGATCATTCCCCGATCAAATCTGGGATTTCTCAGAAGATTTAGAAAAGAATATTCCCCTTTTGAAGATGGGCATAAGCGGGCATCACGAGTTGTAGAGTTGGCAAAACGTGCAATTTACCAGGAGATATCTGTCCCCTGTGATCTGACCAGTGCAAAAAAAGCACTGGTTTTGATCGCTGGTCCTTCCGAAGAACTCTCAATGAAGGGATTTCAAAACGTTCGGAGATGGATAGACCGGAGCATCAGTGGTCTTGAGATGCGTGCCGGAGATTATCCCGTTCTTAGTACAAAGTATGTCGGAGTTATCATCGTGCTTGCCGGTGTTAAAAATATTCCACGGGTAAACGAGCTCAAAGAGATTCGTAACACCTACCTTGAAGAGGAGAGAGAAGAGAAAGAGCGGAAGATAGCTCTCGATAAAGAGAGAGAAGAACTCCAGAAAGAGAAAG
>NZ_JAUSCG010000135.1 GCF_030651615.1 Methanocalculus sp. | reverse complement strand
CCGACCATCGGCAGTAACGATCTTATATCCTCAAAATAAATAGTACATAGTTTTATATATCAGTACAGGTTTAACTTTTAACTGTTAAATCATGGCTCTCGTCGATGGCTCCAATGTCTCCATATCCCATCTTGGCCTTGTTGCTGGTGTGTATGACTCTCTTGGGATCGGTGATCTTATTGATGAACTCATCCCCAAGAAGAGGCATCATATCGTCTCTCATGGGACCGCTGTCAAGGCACTCATCCTCAATTCTCTTGGCTATGTCGAACGACGCCTCTATATCATGCCCGACTACTTCGATGACATAGCCACAGAACGCCTTCTTGGTCAAGGTATCCGACCAGAACACCTAAATGAATCTCTCTTTGGTGAGACGCTGGATGCTATTGCACGATTCGATCCCACACAACTCTTCACGCATATCAGCCTGAAAATGATGAATACTCTTCCCCTTCAGACCCCGCGATTACATCATGACACCACCTCGATCATGGTAACCGGGGAGTATGATTCAGATTTTCAGACCCGGAAGATCGAGATTGTCCGTGGTTATTCAAAGGATCATAGAAACGATCTCAACCAATTCATCATCAGCCTGACAACCAACCAGCATGGTGTTCCTGTCTTCATGGAACCACTATCCGGAAATGCTTCCGATAAAAAGTCTCTTCTTCGCTCAATTCAGGCTGTTCGTGAAAATCTGGTGACGGATCAACGGATCTATCATATCGCTGACTCAGCATTTTATACAAAACCGAATCTCCAAACCTTGGGGACACAGTGTTTCTGGATCTCTCATGTTCCACATACTATCGGCGATGCAAAAGCACTCATTCAGCAGGATAGTGTTCCCTGGCTGCCCTGCACCGATGAACGATATCACTCCCATGAACTGCATTCTGAGTATGCTGATGTCCCCCAAAAGTGGGTCATGTACCATTCACGGGATCAGCAGATTCGATCTGAGAAGAAGTTTGATGAACGAGTGAAAAAGCAATGCAAAAAAGATGAAACCTCTCTAAAAAAGATCTTCTCACGTGACTATGCCTGTGCACCTGATGCACAAGGTGATCTTGACCGTTGGTTTGCTACCCATCCACGATATCTTCCCGAGAATACCCAGGTAACAACGACGAATCGCCGACCTGGCGGGATGAAAGGGCGGCCAAAGAAAGATGAGGTACTTGACCGGGTATTCATGATATCCTGCTCACTGACGTTCAATGAAGAGGAGTTAAATCGAGAGAAAAAGTGTCTGGGGAGGTTTATTCTTGCAACCAATGATTGTGAGATCGATCCGAACACCCTTCTCGATTGGTATAAAGAACAGGGTGCAGTTGAACGTGGATTTCGGTTTCTGAAAGACAACAGCTTCCATATCTCTGAGATATTCCTCAAGAACCCAGACAGAATTGCGGCAGTCTCCATGCTGATGGTGCTCAGTCTGATGGTGTATACTGTTACTCAGTGGCAGATCCGAGAGATTCTCAGGGACCAGAAGAAGACAGTGCGTGATGTTAAGAAACAGACTGCCAAACCAACAACGAAGCGAATCTACCACCTATTCAGGCGAGTGAGGCAGATTGAAGAGGTAACTGATTCAGGGAAGGTATGTCGCATTCTCAATTATGTGGAAGAATTACAGGATATAACACGGATGATCGGACCGTGGGTGGAAAAATATTACGGATGAAAAATTTACTGACGAATGTCGGTTTTACAGAATGAATATGATATCACTACCAGGGTCAAAACCGGGCAGAAGAGCCGCCCAGGTGTACTACAATGATTGATCAATTCTTAGAAGGAGATAAGGTTTTTATCGAGAATGATTACAAACAAAACCGTGAACACTATCTGAGCCTCTCAGGATCACAGAGCCCAAAAACACTCTTGATCGGATGTGCTGATTCACGGGTTGCCCCTGAACGCATTACAAATGCAAATGCAGCTGAGATTTTTTTCACCTAACTATCGCAAATGTCGTTCCCGTCCATGACAGGAACTTTGCAAGCGTCCTCGAATATCCAGTCGCTCACCTGAAAGTTCACAATATCGTTATATGCGGACATTCCGAATGTGGTGGTATCAAGGCACGTGACAAAGATAAGCCGGATTCCTATATTCCGCTCTGGCTCAATAATGCAATTGAAGCAAAGACGAGAGTCGACGCACGTCTCCCACAGCCAAAGACCACAGAAGAGGCGAAGCAGAGGCTGACAGAGGTGGAGAAAGAGAACGTCCACCTGCAGATCGAACACCTCCGGACGTATCCGCTTGTGAAAAAAGCTGAAAGTGAAGGCAAAGTTAAGATCTACGGCCTCTACTATACCCTTGAGACCGGGACCCCTGAAGAGATTAAATACATTATTTCTTCAACTCTTTTTGAATCTCTTTTCGTATCAACTGAAGTGAGATCCTCCCAACCGGGGTAACCCTGTCGTTAATAATGACAATCGGAAGAGGTGGCTGGTATTCTTCAATGATATCGCGTATTCTGTTTGGAACACCGTCATCAAGGAGTGTGAGCTGAACAGATACAGACTTTCCATACTCCTTCTTCAGAGCCTTCTCAAGTGCTGAGACTGCAGGCAGAAGCTTCTCTGTCGGTGCGCATTCGGTGAGTTCACAGGTTCGTTCGTCATTGCAGGGAAAGGGACCGCATGAAAGCTCTTTTAGCCCGATGATCTCAATATCAATCTCAAAACTCATAGAAGATATCTGTACGGAGACAATTTAGCACCATCGTTTGATGCAGAAAAAGAGGGTAAGATCTAATCTTTCAGGATGAGATCAAGATCTTCAAGGAGGGACTGGAGATCCTCTTCATGCTCAATCTCATCGGTGAGAATGGAGAGCACCAGAGTGTAGGTGATCGGATCCTTATCTTTCACAATAGTAAGGAGTTTGTTATATGCTTCGATCGCACACTGTTCGCCCTGTATGTTCTGCTTCAGCACCTCTTTGACAAAGGGATTGACCGGTGCCTCATAACCGCAGTTTGTCAGGTCATACCAGATCTTTGGTTCAAGGATGGGTTTGCCACCAAGCTGAAGAATCCTTCCTGCCAGAAGGTCTGCATGAGCAAGCTCTTCAGTAGCATGAATGATAAGCTCAGAAAC
>NZ_JAUSCG010000121.1 GCF_030651615.1 Methanocalculus sp. | reverse complement strand
TGAGCTCTTTGAGGAAAGAAAGACCATCCATCTCCGGCATCTGATAGTCGGAGATGATCGCGTCGTATGATTCTCTGGAGAGGAGTCTGAATGCCTCTGGAGGACCCTGTGCCGTTGTAACAATTACATTACCGGATTTTTCCAGGAATATCTTGCCAATTTCAAGAAGAGCAGGTTCGTCATCGACATACAGGAGGGAGATTGGTTTTGTACTTCCGCATGTCGATATCATAAATATATATTGTTTGTTGCAGGCATAATCTTTCTCACACGGATCTGTTTATGACCCGGATATCTTCACAATCTAAAAGTGAGGAGACCTATTGCACTCCGTCCTGAACCAGGGCGATCAGGAGGATGGAGGGGCAACACCACGACTTTCGTCCGGGTTCATTAACCGGATGGAACTATTCTGCATACACGGGGAGAGGAGGAAGAGCGCTCAACCGGGTATGCTGTCATAGACGAGGGTGAAGTACCGTGCAGAGAAGACGGCGATCACGGGGGAAAGGATGATGATCAGAAGCCAGCCGATGATCGGCACCTGTGCCATCGCATACTCAATGGCTCCAATCCCGGTAATAATAAAGAGGGTACTGAAGATGTACCTGAGCCGCCCGATCTTTCCGATATCCCCAATAATAGCACCAAATCTGAATGCTTCCCTCATCGAGCCGGTTCTTGAGAAGCGGATCAGTCCAATAGGGAGATTGATCCCGATGATGAAGGTGTACAGGAAGATAAAGAGGCCAACCAGCATCCCCATCGTAATCAGCACCACTTCCGGGATACCATAGACATCCGATGCCATGGTGGTCAGGGCATCTCCATCACCAAAGAAGAATGTGATGAGAATAGGACCAAGCGTGACAATAATTGGCATTGTATAGAGTATCTTGATGATCAGAAGCCTGATGCCATTTAAGAAGAGGGAGAACCAGTGGGGTTCATCCTGAATAAACTCATACGGGTCATCCGATGCCGATGGCATCTTCCCCCGGTATATCTCGACTATGTACCCAAGAAAGAGCGGATAGACGAGGTACTTCGATATGATGAAGAGAGGCCACCGGGCTCGTTTTCGGGTGAAGGCATTTTGTGTGTACGCACCGGCATCAGCGACCAATCTGATAAAATCCACAATTATCCCAGCAGACAGAAGAACGCTCCCCTCGAATATAATCCTACACCATTCGGCATGTACGTCTGTATCATACCATGACTCCAGTCTTTTGGAGAAAACTATTTGGACTGACCCATCCTCTGATTTTGTTGGTGATAGGAATACACACCTGGACAGAGGAAATAATCAATTATTTTGCAATAACAATCCTCCTTATGTACAGATATAGACCATTTAGAAAGATTTAAGTTGACGAATCGAGTATCGAACCTGTATGCATCAACGGATACCCGCCATCATCATCCTTGCCCTTCTCATCATCGGAGCCGGATGCACAGGGACAGCACCGGAAACAGCAAGCAGAACAACTGATTATCCGGATCTTAAGACACCAGAGACATCACTTGAGCTCAAAGAGTACGTCGATACTTCTGCGATCTGGGCATTGGAGAACGGAAGAGAGGAGGCGATCGCCGCATTTGGAGATCCATCGGGCCCGTTTGTGACCGATGACATCTACGTCTATGCACTCGATTATTCAGGTATTGCTCTTGCCCTCCCCTTCCAGCCGGAGATGGTCGGTGAAGACTTCATGCCTCTGCTGGATGCCTCCGGCAAGCCATATACCGAAATTGAGATCAAACTCGCAGAGAGCGGGGGCGGATATATCCTCTACCATTACCCCTATCCTGCCGGTGATCAGCCTCAAAAACTGAAGATCAGCTATGTCCGTCCGGTCGATGATACCTACTGGATCGGGGCAGGGGTCTATACACGTGATGATCTTCTGATCACCCAGAAACTCCGTGCATTTGTCGATGATGCAAAAGCATATGCCCTTAAGAACGGGAGAGACGTTGCCATTGCAACATTCAATAACGAAGAGGGGGATTTTATTGACGGGGATCTCTATATCTTCGCCTATGAGTATGACGGGACCGTCCTTGCCTGGCCCTATCGCCCCGATATGATCGGTGTTAACCGGCTCAATGCCACTGATCCGTTTGGAAGCCACCATATTCAGGCGTTTATGGAGAGAGCAAAGAGCGGTGGCGGAATGGTCGATTACTACTCGGTGAACCCGTTTACGAATATGACTGATCTCAAGATCAGTTATCTAACAGATGTCGATGGCACCTGGATGCTCGGCTGCGGCCAGTATATTGAACCGGGGCAGATCGTCCTTCGGACCTGAGATCTCTACGGGATAGGAAGATATAGGTTCCCCTCATCCAGGCGGTAGTTGGAAGAGATCAGGAGGTCTCTTCGTCCCAAATCTATCGGTTATCGTCGACAGTTTTGTCATATATCATCCACTATAATAGATAGTCAGATGGGAGAATAGAGACCGTTCTTTCGCCCAAACTCCTGGTAAAGGCAGGCACGTTGTTCCATCAATCATGTGATGATCTCTTTTTTTCGGAAATACGTCTGGAGAGCAACATTCAACCCGGTTTTTAGGCACTTTTTGGTCTCAGGCGATCTCTGTTTCCGGCAATCAACTACAAATAGAGGATGAACAAAGAGTAGTTTATCCTGTGACCGACCTCCCCCGGATCACAAGGAGGCAGCGAGGCCTGGTGAAGAAGAGCAGTGGGGGAAGAATGAAATGATGAAGGGAGCGTGATAAAAGAATGGCAATATCAGTGAACTGGGGTGCAATGGGAATTGGAGCGGTAGTAGCATTTCTTGTCGGGTGGTATATCTTTGGTCTTTTGGGAGCAATCATATTAGCTATCGTTGTAATGGCTCTGATGGGGCTGATAAAATTTAATTGAGAGAAGGGATCCGGCAAATCGAAATGATCCTTTAAACAATACTAACCCCCATTTTGTACTTAGAGATAGTTCATGATGAAATCCCGCAGTTTTTTATGACTTGCCAATCGTCGAACAATATATTTTGTCATTTGTACCGTCTGTGAATCAAATAGTCGTGTCACAATCAGGCCAATAATAAAGATGAGTACCCCCATAAAAACGGCTAAAACCACACCTATCTGACCAAAAAATGAGACATAGAAGAAGGTAACAACCACCGCAAGGATCGACATGAGAGCAGACCGGATGATAAAATAGAGCCTCTGCAACCATGTGGAAAGCAATAATGCTTTGATTACCGCTCGTTTTTCGATGATGCGATCTGCTCTTGATGGGACACTCTCTATCTCGTATAAAATATTTTGAGTGTATTTCAGATCAGATAACTGCAATATCTTTCTCGCATATCTGGCTTCAGAGAGATCCTTAGAACTTGCCGTTTCAAGCTCTTCCATAATTCTCTGAGATATTTCTGATATTTCGTTATCGATCCGGGATAATTTTTCTGAATAGGGGATATCAGGTATCATTTTTTCTTGTCCTGCTCACGTGAGGAGAGACACGCTGGCAATGCATCACACAGAACAATATAATTAAACGTATATATCATAATCGATCAAAATCAGATTCTGGGACGAAAACGACAGAGAAATCTTCCCAGAGCTGACTTTACACGAGGAGGATTACAGAAATCAGAATGTACCAACAGTCTCATAAACATAGTTGCAGTAATAGAATGTTCAGAATAGACATGGGAGGGGATGCAGTGACAGATGAATCAAAGGATGAAATTCGGAGAGATATGACACAACCTGATCAAGAAGAGACCAAAAGAGAAGCTCAGGAAGCTCAGCATGACGGGGAAAAGGACGGCGAACCGCAGGTTGCCCAACAGGATACTCAACGGCAGAAGGAGATAAAGAGGTCCAAGCAGCAGCAGAGTCAGCAGAGATAGAGAGTTTCAGTGATGATTCAGGTAAAAAAGAGATGCGGGTCCCGCTACAATATGAAGGTAATGATTGCAAGTATGATAAAGATGATAACGAGCCACTTGGCAATAGTCATCGAAAACCCGGCAATACCCTTTGCACCCAGCACATACGCAACAAGCGCCAGGATGAGGAATAATACCGCCAACCCAATTAAATCAGCCACAATTCACCCCCTTTTCGTCATATAATACACTTTTTTTACTACATTTACCCGCCCAATTGAAATCAATGAAATGGTTTAAAGTATGTACCGATCCGTCAACTGATAGGAGATTCCTCATAGAAAGAGTATACTGCAAGATGAGAGTTCAGCCTCATCCTGTCGTGGATCTCTTCATTTAATCTTTCATTTTTCTTACTGTTTTTCCAATCGTCTCCTGGACTTTTCCATCCAACTGTTCGACTTTACCTTTAACCTGTTCTGTTTTATTACCCGTCACCTTGCCTACTTCTTCACGAATCTTTCCCTTGACCTGTTTACCTTTTCCCACAATTTCATCCTTACTTGTAGTCATGCCATCACTTCCTATTGTATGCTCTCTGGTTCTGATTATACCAGATAAGATGTATGTATAGTACAGATGCATAAAAAGATATTTATAGAAAAAAATTTTTGCAACATCTCCAGCATTCCCTTCCGCATAACAACGGACATTCAGATTAAATACCCACTCGGGATTACATATGCAGTTTGAAAGACCACCTACGCTCCAGTCACAGTCATTAATCAAAACACCAATCGATAACGATTCATCAAGAAAAAGAGGGAGAGCAGAGATCCAATTGAAGTAATGAAGCAGATTAGAATGGATCTCTGATACCATTGAAGATCTCTTACATTCTCTCAGATATGACTGCAATCACCGGTTTCAGCATATACTGACCTGCTCCCGTCTGGATGACCGACTTCTCTACATTAAAGTCAAGCGTGAGTTTCAGGGTCTCATCCTCTTCGAGGACAAAACCTCTATTCAGCTTCAGCACCCCGCTTGGAACACCAAGAGTATACTCTGTATCGTCAACTGTGATCGTCCCTGAATCTATCTTCAGTCTGATCTGTGTGTACTTACCCGGACTCATCGTCTTCTGACCAATTATCTTACTCACGTTGATGTATTGCATCAGATCAACCGTCTGGAATTCATCGACAACAATCGTCCATCCAGCCGTTCCAGTATCATCAGATTCAGTTGCATCCTCCTCTTCGTCATCTTCAATGACAGTTTGATTACCAGATGCCCGATGAACACTCACCTCGCTGATATTCAACCAGAGATGGGTGATCGTGCCAAAATCAGTGATCTTCGGAGCATCCTTAACCGCGATGATAAGCGTGGATTCTCCTTCGTGAGCGGTCGTGCATCCTGCAATGATAATAGATACGAGTACGATTACTCCCAATGCAACATAGTGTCGGTATCTCATAGATGAAATCACCTCATAGTAACTAAATATCGTAAAACGGCTTCAATAAGGAGATGCAGGCATTGGACAGACAACATAATCGTCCAGAGTGATCACTCCGAACAGGGAAATTATCTTCCGGTGATTGCCTAAAGAGATCAGAACACCCTCTGACGAACTGACCCGAATCTGGTTTTGAGGGATCACTCATGTACCACATACACCCAAAATGAATAGAAGCACATTTTAATATAATCATAGGAATAAAAGGTTTCGGTTCAGTTCTAAATAAGAGAAACATCGGGACGCTCTGATTCTCCCACACCGGAACCCACCTGATGAGCATCCTCTGAAAACTCGATTCCCTCATGCCGCCGGGACTATGTATATCAGCCGTGAAGAGCATCACGATATGTGTCCGGACATGTCCAGACAGGAGAAGCTATGAGAACACCAGAGAAGAACCAGAAGTGTCCAGCCCCAAATCGAATCCGGAAGAGGATGCACCTCTCACTCAATCCTGATACGTACGATTTTCTAACAAATGAAGTTCAGAATGCGTCTCGATTTATCGATACGATGATTCAATCACTCAGAGTCCAAACAGAGAAGAAAAAAAACAGAGAAAAATAGTGGACTCGTCGTGATTCGAACACGAGATCTTCGCCGTGTGAAGGCTTGAAATCTCCATCGGGGCTCGGAGAAAAGAGATTTGGATCTGATGTCGATCGCGCTCAAGAAAATTTTTCGGAAGCTCGCGTACCATCGGATCACCCATCGAAAGGTATCGAGATCATACTTACCCTCCAGGCTTTCTATCTTCTACTTAGGGATCAGTTCTCAGCATGGTTAAACCGTAAAGTCAAGAATAAAGAGATCACAGAGAAGAGCGTTAAATCATACCTCTCAGCCGTTGATCGCCTGATGGCCTCTTCTGATGATATCCTCAGGCCTCAGGATCTCCAAGACGTAGAAGGAGACAAACAGACAAGAGGCCTAAGGAACTTTTACAACTTTATAGAGGATGAGAAGGATCAGGATCAGATCCTTGATGAACCATTAACCAAATGGAGAAGATATACCAAGAT
>NZ_JAUSCG010000113.1 GCF_030651615.1 Methanocalculus sp. | reverse complement strand
ATTTCAAGCTCCTTCTTACGTTCATCAGTCGTCTCAGGATACCGAAGATCCAGCTTTTTTATGCCCCGTACAATCAGGTCAGCAACCAGTGTGCGGGCAACCCATTTGTAATCTGCCGGGATAATGTACCATGGTGAACTATCAGTACTGGTCTGGTAGAACACCTCTTCGTATGCCCTCTGATAGTGATCCCAGAACTGCCGGTCGGTCAGATCAGAGAGGGAGAATTTCCAGTGCTTCTCCTCAGTCTTCAGCCGCGAGATCAGCCTCTTCTTCTGTTCTTCTTTAGAAATATTCAGGAAGAATTTAAGAACAATTGTCCCATTTGCGACTAAATGCTCCTCAAATGCCCGCATATCCTTATATCTGGCCTCCCAGAAGGCATTACTTCCATAGCCGGTGGGTAACTGCTGATCCTCCATGATGATCGGATGCACCTTCGGAACGAGGACATCTTCATAATAGGAGCGGTTGAAGATCCCGATCTCTCCTCTACCGGGCGTCGCTCTCCAGAACCGCCAGAGAAAAGTATGGTCCAGCTCCTGCCTGTTTGGAACTCCGAAACTCGTAACCCTGCACCCTTGTGGGTTCACACCCGACATTACATGCCTGATCGTCCCGTCTTTTCCTGCTGTATCCATTCCCTGAAGGATGATCAGGATAGAGTAACGGTTATCTGCCCAGAGGAGTTCCTGTGCTGTAGTGAGTGCTGTTCTGTTCTCTTCCAGAATCTCTCCTGCCCGCTGTTTCACAACATCTTTTCCAGCATCTTTCAGTTCATCATTGTGAGCCCATCCGGTATAGAAATCTGATAATCTCACCTTCATGCCGGGTTTTACAATCATCTTATCGAGAAAACCTTCTTTTATCATTTGTAATCAGATCCTGAATCGGTCTCACCGGAAATAAAAGAGTCGGTCTTACCGGGAGGGAGCAGTATTGTCTGACAGATTTACCTTTTTTGAAGCTTGGCAAGAGCGGTTGCCAGCTCCTTCTTTTGTGCATTGCTTACCTCCGGATATCTGAGATCCAGCTGATGAATACTATATATGATGAGGTCTGCAACCAGCATCCGGGCAACCCATTTGTAGTCTGCCGGAATGATATACCAGGGTGCAGAGGGAGTGCTCGTTTTGAAGAAGATCTCCTCATATGCCTTCTGATAGATAGGCCAGTGTTCACGTTCAGCAAGATCAGATGGAGAGTACTTCCAATGCTTCTCCTCGTTCCTGAGGCGGGATACCAACCGATCTCTCTGCTCTTCATATGAGATGTGAAGGAAGAACTTAAGGATTATTACTCCGTTATTGGTAAGGTGCTTCTCAAATGCACAGATGTCTTCAAACCTTGCATCCCAGAAGGATCTGCTCCCATACCCTGGTGGAAGCCGCTGTTCATCAAGGATCTCAGGATGAACCTTTGGGACGAGCACGTCTTCATAATACGACCTGTTGAAGATCCCGATCTCACCCTTTCGTGGTATCGCCGTCCAGAACCGCCAGAGGAAGGGATAATTCAGCTCATGTCTTGTCGGGATGCCAAAACTCTCCACACGGCATCCCTGAGGGTTCACACCCGACATCACATGCTTGATCGTCCCATCCTTTCCGGCAGTATCCATCCCCTGAAGGATGATCAGTATTGCATATCGTTTATCTGTCCAGAACAGGTCATGAGCAACGGATAGCGACATCCTGTTCATTTGAAGTATATCTAATGCCCGCTTTTTCGCCGTCTTCTTCCCGGCAGCTTTCATCTCATCATTATGTGCCCATCCGGTATGGAAATCATCTAATCTGACCTTCATCCCTCGTGGAACTGATGACCAGCCGATATATGTCTCCTGATCCATCTGCTTTCATGCTCAGAATGCAGTGTACCTATATAATAGCGTAGGTGTCTCCGAGAGGCACTCTCTCACATTTCTGATTGAGATCCCAGGGACACCTTTATCTAGATGATATACCTTCTCATCTTCATGGATCTACGTGATCTCCATTGTCCGCAGTGTGGTGAATCCACAATTGAAGTCCAGACCCCATCAGATAACGAGATCTGGATAAAATGCGGGACCTGTAACCTCTTTATCGGACTTTCTGAGGAGGAATGGCATAAAATCCATAACTCTCCAAATCTTGAAGAGAAGATACGAAGGCTGTATCACAAAGATCACCCGGATATAAAAAAAGTGCAGACCTGCCGACTCTGTTCATCTCATCATGAGGCTGTCGGAGTCGGTGGTATCTGCAATCCATGCCTCTATAAGGCTTTGATCATACTTGTTATAGTAATGGTTATTGCCTCATTCACCGTCTGGTTTGGGATATTCTAATTGGAAACCTCCTCTTTTAGAAATCGCCGTCCTGCTCAAAACTTCTCCCAAACCGAATAGCAAGTTCTGCTTTATAGAGCTCTTTTCCAAGGTATGCGGCATGATCAAGGAGCGATACCCAGCCATTCGCCTCGATCTCGGCAAAGATCCGTCTATAATCATCTCCTCTGATGGCAACACCCCTCCTCTCCGCTACGATCTCGTTCTCTTCAATCCCAATCCGGAAGTTGCCACAGGGGTCGTAGACAAGTGTCTTTTCAGAAGATGATATCGGGAGAGTTTCATTATATCTGAGGGGTGGCTCCCGCCTCCGTCTTTTCTCTTTGATGACGAAGAGATCAAGCCCAAGATCTTTTGGATACGGTCGGTCATACATCAGTGTCATCATCATCGTTGCTGTCCGCATCTCCCGCACCGATCCTTTGGTCTTATCCGAATGTTCGCTTGAGAAGATCATGGCAGCTCCAACCTCCTTTCCCATCGCCGCAAGAAGTGCATTTGCCCCAGGGGAATCTGCATCAAGGAGCTCAACAACATTTCCGGCACCGAAGAAGAGCGGGTATTCCGTATCGGCTGAAGCAATAGTGGCAAGGGCTTTCACAAGCCCTGATCCTGCCGGAGGAAGGAGAGGATCGGCGATGAGGCAGGTGATCCCGCAGGCTTCAGCAGCTGCAAGATTTGCAGAGAGGCCTGCCTCACCCGGCACCACTACTGCCGCCACTCCCGCCTCTGCAATTTCGATTCCGATCTCCGGTATATTCTTCTCCTGAAGAGAGAGGATCAGATCGGCTCTTCCAAGGGCTGATCTGATAAGATCAGGGTCCTGGGTATCGACTGCGAGTGGTCCTTCTATTCCTTCTAATGATAAGAAGACGGATCTGACATCTTCAGGAGTCGTATCAAATCCAAACCCAAGGTCGACGATGTCGGCACCTGATCTGAAGAATGAAAGAACCGCCGATCTGATATCGGGATGGCGGTGAGCATCCATGATCTCAGCAACAACTTTCATCCTGCTCCCGCCACCGATCTTCAGACCTCTGATGAAGAACTCCGGATCAACCATCTCTTCGATAACTGCCAGTGTTTCAAGCGCCCGGTCACGCTTCATACCGGCGATCAGATCGTCTGCCGGGATGGTGCGGGATAGCTGGATATGGCCAAAACCCGGAAGGATCATCGCAAGATCTGCTGCATGGCGGGGACCAAGAAAGACGGGAACTCCCGTCTTTGCTTCAACAGATGAAAAATCTGCCGTACACATCCCTGAGACGATTACACTGTCATAATGGTCTTTTTCTATGAGATCAATGAGCTGCTTTGGTGAGATGAATGATGCAACCTCCCCGATGGCAGCGACGTCACAGTCATGGCCTGCGTCTTTAGCTGCCTCTCTGACGAGTTCTTCGGTCTGGGTGCCGGTAACAAGCAGTATCCGCATAACGGAGTGGTTATCTTCAAAAGACTTGAAGATGGCGGAACGATCGGGGGAGATGTTCATTATCGCTGAGGTACATATCACCATGACAATTATTGCAGTGAATCTGATCTCAGATCCTGCTTTCAATCCTGACAAATTATATGAGTATTCCCATCAAAAACGAAATATCAGGAATATCTCTCTCTTCAATCCATTGATGAAGAGAATCCTGCCTATAGTTTCGGGGAAAGTATGGTTATAGATAATGTAGGGATTCAACCGGCATACCTTCTCCTGGCTCCAATTGCCATTCCACTGATTGGAGCCTTCCTCTGTTATCTGATTGGACACTACTCAGCCCGACTCCGTAACCTCATCGCCGTCTCTATAACCGCTCTTACGCTTGGAGTCGTCGGTATCTTCATTCCGCATCTCATATCCGATCTGACACTACAGGTCTCTTTTGAGCACGCATATCTCTTTTATACTCCGGTTCTGGGGCTCAATCCCCTCTCCTATACGGTTCTGCTCGTCTCGATCTTTGTATGGATGCTCGCAACGGTATACTGCACCAGTTATCTGCCTGAAGAGAGCCGGACAAACCGGTTCTACTTCTTCTGGCTCTTTTCACTCTCTGCCGATCTCGGTGTTTTACTCTCAGGGGATTTCATCACCCTCTATGCATTCTTTGAGCTACTCACGCTCTCGGCATTTGTCCTGATCAACCATGAGCAGAAGAGAGAATCGATGGCTGCTGCAAAGAAGTACCTCTTCCTCGGTATATTCGGGGGATTTCTGATCCTTGGAGGGATTGCTCTTCTCAATAATGCGGTAGGATCAATTGCTGTTGCTCCGGTCAATGGTCTGACAGAACCCCTCGCTCTCCTCATCGCCGGGTGTATGATCCTCGGATTTGGGGTGAAGGCAGGGATGTACCCTGTGCATATCTGGCTCCCCGATGCACACAGTGTTGCCCCAACACCTGCATCGGCTGTACTCTCAGGGGTGATGATCAAGATCGGAGCGTATGGGATCTTCATCACCGCGCTCTTTATTCTCTTCCCGACAGGACTTTCGGAACTGGCCGCATCCCTCAGCGGACTTGCGGTTATATGGATTGGTCTTATCACGATGATCTCTGCGGTTTTTCTTGCGCTGATGCAGACGAACTCCAAACGAATGCTCGCCTACCACAGCATCAGCCAGATGGGGTTCATCATACTCGGGATTGGGTGTGCCCTCTATCTTGGGGAAGGAGGGGCACTCGGGTTTGCAGGCGGGCTCTTCCATCTTGTCAACCATGCCCTCTTTAAAGCCCTCCTCTTCCTGTCAGTCGGTGCGGTCTTTCTCAGGACACAAGAACTGGACATGTACCGCCTCGGTGGTCTCTGGAAGGCGATGCCGGCAACCGCAGCTGCAATGGCGATAGGAGTCCTCGCAATCTCAGGGATTCCCGGTTTTAACGGATTTGTCAGCAAGGCACTCATCCACCATGCCCTGCTGGATGCACAGCATATCGGAGGATGGGCCCTCCTTCCTGCTGAGGCTATCTTCATCATCGCCTGTGCAGGTACGGTTGCATCAACAGGAAAACTCATCCTGTTTACATTTACAGGTGAGAGAAAGACACCGATCAGCAAAACCGGACGTACACCACTTCCTATGAAAGCGGGGATGGCAGGACTCTCTGTTGCTATCATCCTGCTTGGCATCCTGCCAGGGCTTGGAATCTTCTTCATCCTGCCTGCAACAGCTATGATGCCATTTAACGGGCAGGATATCGCATACCTTTTTGGATACCTCGGCTTCGGTGGGGGAGCAGTCTATACCCCATATTCAGTCTCAATTGCGTTTATTGAGGTCATTGCAGGTGTCGCCCTCTTTTTCGCATATGTCACCTATGGATGGTTCCACTGGGAACAAAAGATACCAAAACCGATCTCTCCTGATGTATGGTATTCACGAGGAACAGGTGCTCTCCTCTCGGCATCTCATCTCATCGGAGTCGATCTCCTTACTAAGATACAACAGGCAACTCTGGTCTGTGACTCCTCTTTCAGGAACTGGTATACGGCATTCTCAATGAAGCATCAGAAGAGGGTTGCATACCTCTCATCGTTTGAGGCTGAGATCCTTATTATCACTCTGGTCCTCGGCATGTACCTTGTCATCTTCCTCATCGGCCAGAATGCCGGATGAATGCTCAGCTGCCAAAGATCCCAAGAACGATCTGATGAGCTGTCTCAAGTGGGAAGTACGGTGCATACGGTATGGTTCCAAGAAGGATGACGATGATCGCTGTTCCTATCAGAGGTCCTTTAATACACCAGCTTACCCCTCCCTCGATACGTTCTCTCTTCTCAGATGGTGAGAAATATGCATGGTAGATCGGCGGGAGGAAGTACGCGGCATTTAAAAGAGCGCTTGTCAGGAGCAGGACGATAAAGATCGGCTCTCCCGCCTCAAGTGCACCGCTCATGAGGTACCACTTCGTGATGAAGCCTGCTGTTAAAGGAATCCCGATGAGACCAAGACCGCCTATGGCAAATGCCGCCCAGGTGTATGGCATCTCTTGTGCCATCCCATGCATCTCTGAAAGGAGTGTCTTGCCGGTTGCGATAAAGATCGCTCCTGCACAGAAGAAGAGGGTGATCTTCATGAACGCCTGATGCATCAGGTGTGCAATACTTCCTTCGAGGGCTGCGGGTGTGAGGAGAGCGGCTCCAAGGACGATATAGGAGAGCTGGCTGATCGTTGAATAGGCAAGCCGCATCTTCAGGTTATCCTGAGAAAGAGCGATAAATGAGGCTGTAATGATCGTAAAAGAAGCAATAATGGCGAGAACTGGTGCTACCCCAATCTCGTAGAAGAGGTCTATACCAAAGATGAAGAAGATGACGCGGAGAAGACCAAATGTCCCTGCTTTCACAACTGCCACTGCATGAAGAAGTGCACTCACCGGGGTTGGAGCGATCATTGCCGAAGGAAGCCATCCATGGAGCGGCATGATGGCCGTCTTTACTCCGACTCCTAGTAAGAAGATGAAGAAGAGTACCCTGAGGGTGTCGGGTGAACCTATTCCGTGTAAGATGCCACCCTCTGTAAAGTCAAGGGTGCCGGTCATCGTATAGGTGACAATAATCGCAAAGAGGAAGATGACTCCCCCGCTCATCAGGTAAGCGAGATACTTCTTTCCAGCTGCCATCGCCTCTTTTGTCTGGGAATGAATAACCAGCGGATACGTGGCTAGTGTCATGTCAATTCTTAAATGTCGTAACTTTATTATATGGTGAACGTAGTATAATATGTAATGAGAAAATATGTTGTGACTCTCACCAAGGAAGA
>NZ_JAUSCG010000027.1 GCF_030651615.1 Methanocalculus sp. | reverse complement strand
TTGAGTCGTGGGAGTAGTCACCTGAGTTAATATAAAATAATTTATCTCTATCTAAATATTTATTACATTATTTGGACAATAATCGTTCCTGAAGACTGATAATGTTTGAGAGAAAGAGTATGGGTATGACCCAAGTACCTGCACGTTATCCTGCATCTGCCTTTGATATCTTCAACGTCTATTTCGAGCAGATCTACGATCCGACGATGCATGTACTCTTCACATTTGACGGCAGAATCGATGATGCTATCCTGAAGATCTCGACGAAGAGATTGATTTCATCAAACCCGTATCTTGGAACCGGATTTATCGAAGTGGATGGTATTTCCGTCTGGGAGGAGATCCCAAAAGATAGGTGGGAGGGGGCATTTGTACATGTGACGTCTGGAGATCCTCTTGGTTCATCATCTGATCGTATACCTCCACCGCTTGATGTCAGGTCAGGTCCTCAGGTGAGGGTCATTCTTACCCGGTGTAAAGAAGGTGACCACGTCTGCATCACCTGCCACCATGGATTCTGCGATGCAACCGGCGCGATGACGCTTGGAAAAGAGTTATTTGCAATATACCGGGGCATCATTGATGATCCGGATTATTTTCCCCCGGAGACTGGCACCTATGACCGGACTACCGATCGTATTCTTGCCCTCTATTCCAGTGAGGAGAGGAGGAGGGCTGTCAAAGAGGATGAACCCTTCATCGACCTCTGGCATTTTCCGGTTGAAGATATCGGGCGTGGTCAGCCAACGATCGCCTGGAGAACACTCTCCCCCGAGCGGCTTGAACTGATCAAGAGGTTTGGGAGAAGATATGATGCAACAGTGAACGATCTTCTGATTGCTGCCTTCTTCCTTGCTTTTAAGAAAGTGCGTGATGACCCCTCAGATAGTGGTAATCCCCGTTCAATCCTGACATCAGCGGATATGCGGAGATTATTGAAGGATCAGGAGGAGATTCCTCCGATGAACCTCTCTGTTGCATTTCTGGTCTCTCTCACAATTGTTGAGGAGGCGGGGCCTGAGGAAATTATTGCTCAGATAACTGCGGTTACGAACAGGCGAAAAACCGGCTGTCTTGGGCCTTCATGTATCACTTTTTACGAGGGTATTCTGGCAGGCGGGATGTCATCTGTGCGGGCGTTCTTTGATGAGATGATAAAGAGATATCAGTCTTCCGGACAGAAGAATCCTGTATTCTCGAATCTTGGTATCATCGATCCTAATGACTACCTGCCTGTTCCCGGAAAAGACGGTTGCCAACTCGATCTGATGAATTTTCAGTTTATCCCCTGTGTCTGCTGGCCATATGGATTCCTGGTGACGGCTTCCACCTTCAGGGGGCAGCTGACCCTCATGACAGCATATGAAGAAGGGCCATACTCAACTGTTACTGTTGAGCGGTTCCTGAAATATATGGATGAATTTCTGCCGTGATTCAAGTGAGTTTTGCCGATCAACCGGCTGAATTGCATTTAGATCGTTCTTATCACCTGTGTCGGGTACTCTTTCATCCGGAGATGCTGGAAGGTAGATGGAGAATAATTACTGCTTCTTCCCGACAATCACCGAGAAACCTCGTACCCTTTCTGCTATTGAAACCTCCGGGAACCCTGCATCTCTATAGAATGTAGTGACATCATCAATTGAGTAATATGTGACGGATCGGAGAAAACGCCCTTTTACATCATCATTCTGATATTTGCGTGCGATTGCTCCGTCCCGTTCAATGAAGCCAAGCACGAGTGTTCCGCTTGGTTTCAGGAGACGGTATGCCTCCTGAAAGACAGGGAATGGATCATCCAGAAAACAGATTACTGTCATCATCAGGATGGCATCACAGGTATTGTCGCGGAACGGTAGATGCTCGCCAACCCCGATTACAGTCTCAACCCCCCGTGCCCGTGCTCGTGCTGACAGTGCGAGTGATGGATCGATACCAATGGATATACCGAGAGGGGCTGCAAAACGGCCTGAACCAACGCCTATCTCCAGCCCCAGCCCATCTGTTGGCACTGCATCCCGGAGCATCGAGAGCTGGGCAGAATAGATATGGGGATGATCATCGAACCAGCGGTCATAATCACCTGCATTGTATTCAAAAGCCTGTCGCAATGGGTTCATTATATTTTCCTGTGGTTACATGGTATCATATGGTTGTACATAAATGCCTTTCTCTCAGGGAGGCTGCGGATATTCTGGGTGTTGGTGAATCAGCAAGCATCATTCAGATTCGCACCCGCTACCATGCACTTGTACGCAAATGGCACCCTGATATCTCAGAACATACTCCGGAGGAGACACACAATGAAATGGTCCGCCTGAATGAAGCATATGATGTACTGATTGAGTATTGTATGCGGTATGAAATATTTTTCTATCCTGATAATCCAAGCCCTGCGATGGGTAAAGATCCTGATGATGACTGGATGGACCGGTTCGGAGATGATCCGATCTGGGGGAACCAACGGTCTTCCTCGAATCGATAGAGAGAGTAATGGCGATCGCTTCTTATCAGCCTGACGCCATCTTCAGAGTAATGATTCCTATGCTGATAATCTACTCAGGTCTCTCCCCCGTTTGTTAATTTAACTATATTAACTCTGGGATCAAATGAATATGTTTATTTAATAAATTCGACATAGTTCTCGATATGAAACAGATGAAGAGCATTCTCATCACCCTGTTCCTTGTTTTTGCCGCAGTATTTCTCTGTGGGTGCACAGGCCAGGATGAACCTGTATCGCCAATAACCCCTTCGACGATTTCTGGTGTTGTCACTGTCTTCCATGCCGGAAGCCTCACTGCACCTTTTGAAGAGCTTGAGGCTGCGTTTGAAGCTGCCTATCCGGGTACTGATGTTCAGCTGGTGCCGGGTGGATCAACGAAGATGGTTAAAGAGATCACCGACCTTGATAAGAGTGCTGATGTACTCGCATCTGCAGATTATACACTTATTCCAAGTCTGATGATGCCTGATTATGCCGATTGGTATGTCACCTTTGCAAAGAACCGGATGGTCCTCTGCTATACTGATGATAGCTTATTCGCTGATGAGGTCAACGCTGATAACTGGTATACAATCCTGGAAAAATCCGATGTTGCGTGGGCATTTTCCGATCCGAATCTCGATCCCTGCGGTTATCGGTCACTGATGACCATTAAGCTCGCAGATGCCCATTATGGGGATAACACGATCTTTGACAGGCTTGTTTCTGCAAACTCTGCCATCACCGTCACCGAGGAGAAAGGAGTCTATACAATCCATGCGACCTCACCTGATCCGAAAGGCAACATTCAAATCCGTCCAAAGTCAGTGGAACTTGTTCAGATGCTTGAGAGCGGAGGTCTTGACTATGCATGGGAATATCGATCTGTAGCTGTTCAGAATAATCTGAAGTTTATCGAACTCCCAGAACCAATC
Organism: Methanocalculus sp.; assembly: GCF_030651615.1. Classification (GTDB taxonomy): domain Archaea; phylum Halobacteriota; class Methanomicrobia; order Methanomicrobiales; family Methanocorpusculaceae; genus Methanocalculus. The sequence continues at coordinate 5,119 of NZ_JAUSCG010000027.1, read as the reverse complement.
GACCTCTCTGCAGTTCAGTATGCGTCCACCTATGCAACTGTTGTCGTTGATACGGCTGGCGGCAAGATGACTGCCGATCCTATCGTCTATGGTGCAACTGTACCAAAGAATGCGGAAAATCCTGAAGCAGGTCTTGTATTTATCCAGATGCTGATCGGTGAGATCGGGCAGGATGTCATGGATGGGCAGGGTCAGCCTCCGGTTGCTCCCGCAGGCGGATATGGCACTGTACCGGCAGCACTGAAGGCTCTCACAGCCTCCTCCTGATCACCTCTTTTTCCATTTTGGATACATTATGGCTCAGATATCTCTCATTCGTGACCGCTGTCTTATCTCTTTCTCCCTCCTTGGCGGGGTTATTCTGGGCCTCACAGTCCTTGCCCTCCTTAATATGACTGTGAAGGAACTTTCAGATATTCCCCATCTTCTGCGGGTTGCAACCGATACAAAGGTGATCGATTCGATCGTTCTTACGATGGCAGCCGGTGCAAATGCTATTCTTATTCTGATGATCTTTGGGATTCCACTGGCCTATCTGCTTGCAAGGGCAGATTTTAAAGGGAAGAGGATTATCGAGACGATCGTTGATATCCCTCTGATGCTTCCGCATACGGTAGCCGGTATCCTCGTGTATATTCTCTTCATGAAGCGGGGGTTGCTCGGAGCCCCCCTCTACACTATTGGCTTCCCATTTGAGGATGCCTACCCTGGTATTGTTGTTGCGATGCTCTTTGTGTCATCGCCGTATTTTATCAACTCTGCCAGAGAGGGATTTGAAAAGGTGCCGGTACACCTCGAGAATGTTGCACGAACACTCGGAGCAACAAGGCTTTCTGCCTTCCGGCATGTTGTACTCCCGCTCTCTGCACGGGAGATTTATAATGGGGCCATTCTTGCCTGGGGGAGAGCAATCGGCGAGTTTGCAGCAGTTATCATGATCGCCTACTATCCGATGGTGATCTCGACCTTAATCTACTACCGTTTCTCAACAAGTGGGATCAAAGAGAGCAGCACCATTGCTTTTGTCATGATCCTCGCGTGTTTTTCGGTGTTCCTGGTACTTCGGCACCTGTCACGCTTCATAGGGAGGCATGATGATCGAGTTTAGGCATCTCTTTCTCAGACTCGGGACCTTTGCATTGAAGGATGTATCCATCAGGATTGGGAAAGGGGACTATTACTTTATCATAGGACCTTCAGGTGCCGGAAAGACCGTGATCCTTGAAGCGATCTCAGGACTCCATCTACCTGATGAAGGGGAGATCCTTATGAATGGACGGGATGTCTCTCTTGTTCCTCCTGAAAAAAGGCGGATCGCTCTTGTGTATCAGGATTACTCACTCTTTCCGCATATGACTGTTGAAAAGAATATCGGGTTTGGCCTGCTGATGCAGAAAACAGATCCAAAGGAGATCAAAAGTCGCGTGGATGAACTCCTCGTCCAATTTAAGATTGAACACATCAGGATGAGATATCCGGGTACCCTGAGTGGCGGTGAACAACAGAGGGTGGCAATAGCACGGGCCCTTGCATCAGATCCCGAGGTACTTCTCCTGGATGAACCATTTGCAGCCCTTGATCCGATCACGCGTGAGCAGATGATAGCGGATCTTCTCAGAATTCACCGTGAGAATGACCTTACTGTCATACAGGTGACACATTCAAGGGAAGAGATCCAGCGGATGGCAACCCGCTGCGCTGTGATTATCGACGGCATCTGTGTTCAGGAGGGTGCTGTTGGTGCTGTCTTTGAGACCCCGGAGAATTCCGCTGTCGCACGGTTCATCGGAATGGAGAATATCATCCCAGGCTCTGTCTCTACCAATGAAAGTGGTCTTGTTTCGGTTGATGTCTCAGGAAAAAGTATCATTGCCGTCTCTGATGTCTCCTCCGGTTCACCTGTGGATGTCGTATTTCGTGCTGCCGATGTGACGATCTATCGTGGAGAAGGTGATGTCAGGACAGCACAGAACCATTTCAAGGCCCGGATTACTGCTCTTGTCCCGCTTGGAGGCCCCCTTACAGAAGTGTATCTGGATGCGGGCTTTCCGATTGTGGCGCTCGTCACCCGGCGTTTTGCAGAGGATCTTGATTTTATAACCGGGCTGGATGTCCTCATATCGATTAAAGCTAGCGCAATACGGGTGATTGAGAAGAGTCTATAATCCGATGATGCTCATGATAGCGTATGAGGAGAAACCGTAATCAATGATGTAAGATGCCGAAGCGGTTTCTCCAGTATATGGATGAGTGTCGGCCTTTTTATTGGTCTTATACTTTTGTTATTCCCGGTCCGGGTGTTCTCTTTCGAAGAATTAAAACCTATTTATCGAGGTATTGAAGATTGTAGTAATAGAAAAGGGGTTTTATCTTCCCTTCTGAAGTGCCGGATCAAGCCCTTTCCTTTTTCATATTACCGCCTATGGAGTCCTGCCCATTAAAAATTCATTTATAGACTCAATATAATCTTAATATATAAAAATAATTAAGAATAGAAACAATAATATGGTTGAAGTTACGAGAAACTCATACGTAACAGTCCAATCTCAAGATAATCTTCACGACCATAGAACCCCTTAAGAACTTGTACAGTAATCTCCGAAATGCTGTTTCTCGCAAGGAGGGATGCTGATAGAGTAAATGAGAGGAAGGTTATTTTAGAATATCCCGGAATCTGAACCGATGGCCAATAAAAGGGGATAGTTAGGAGATACCCCGCATGCCCGGTATGATTGCAGGTACGGTGTACCATTTGTATCAATCTCTTCAATAGCAGGTATATGACCCGAAAGAAATCATCACAACGGAAATCCCCTGAAGAAGCAGGTGATCCCAATCCTATTGTCTTAAGAGAGGGGGTTGATCCTACTGACTCACATTTCCCTATCGTGGGTATCGGTGCCTCCGCTGGAGGTCTTGCAGCTTTTGAGGCCTTCTTCTCAGGTATGCCTGCCGATTCTGATCCGGGAATGGCCTTTGTGCTGGTGCAGCATCTCGCCCCTGATCATAAAAGCATCCTCACCGACCTTATCGGGCGCTACACCAGAATGGAAGCCTTTGAGGTTGAGGATGGTATGGTTGTCCGCAAAAACTGCGCCTACATCATCCCGCCAAACCGCGATATGGCCTTTATAAATGGCACACTCCAACTGATGGAGCCCTCTGCACCCCGCGGCAAGCGCCTGCCGATCGACTTCTTCTTCCGATCCCTCGCAACAGATCAGCGTGACCATGCAATCGCAATCGTGCTTTCGGGCACCGGCAGCGATGGTACTCTCGGTGTGCGGGCAGTCAAGGGTGAAGGTGGTATGGTCATGGCTCAGACCCCCGAAACCACCGAGTACGATGGGATGCCACGCAATGCCATTGCTACCGGCCTTGTGGACTTTGTGCTGCCACCAGCTGAGATGCCCTCCAAGCTTATTGATTATGCCACCAGTGCGTTCAGCAAGCCCATTTCCGGTGCTGAATCTGCACCGGTGCCTGCGGTAGAGAACGCACTGAAGAAGATATTTATTCTGCTTCGCACCCAGGTAGGGCATGACTTCTCCAATTATAAACCGAGCACCATCAATCGGCGTATTGAGAGAAGGATGGCCATCCATCAGATCGAAAAGATTGATGAGTATCTCAAGTACCTTCAACAGACTCCGGTGGAGATGGAAGCACTCTTCCGTGACTTCTTAATTGGTGTGACCAGTTTCTTTCGTGATCCTGAAGCCTTCAAGGTGCTTGAGGAGCGGATCATTCCTGATATCTTCTCTGGCAAGAATGCAGATGCCACTATCCGTGTCTGGGTGGCAGGCTGCTCAACCGGAGAGGAGGCATATTCCATCGCCATTTTGATCCAGGAATTCATAGAAGAACAGAAGAAAGTATGCAATGTCCAGGTCTTTGCCACCGACATCGACAGTAATGCCATCGCCACTGCCCGGGTCGGTCTCTATCCGGACAGCATTGCAACCGACATCTCACCGAAGCGACTGGCGCACTTCTTTAATGCCGAGCCGGATGGCAGTGCCTACCGGATCAATAAAAAAATCCGTGATATGATGATCTTCTCCGAGCAGGACCTGATCAGGGATCCGCCCTTCTCTAAACTGGATCTGATCAGTTGCCGCAACCTGCTGATCTATATGGGCGAAGAACTGCAGAAGAAGCTTATTCCCCTCTTTCACTATGCACTGCTCCCTGGTGGTTCTCTTTTCCTGGGATCATCGGAGACTGTAGGGGATTTTGGCGACCTGTTTGAAGTATTGGATCGGAAAACAAAATTGTATCGGCGCAAGAAGGGCCTTCAAGGCATGCAACGCATAACCCTGGGCCGGCTTATGCCGTCAACAACAGCTGTTGATACACCATCAATACGTTCTCCCCAAAAAACCGTAACCCCCCAAAAATTGCCCCTGCGTGAACTAACCGAGCGGGCACTTCTGCAGCAGATCACCCCATCCGCTGCGCTTATTAAAGCGAATGGGGATATCCTCTATCTGCATGGCCGCACCGGCAAGTACCTGGAACCTGTCCAGGGTGAGGCCGGCGTCAACAACATCCTGAAGATGGCCCGCGAAGGGCTTCAGCGTGATCTGACCACAGCCCTGTACAAGGCCGTGAGGACTGAGGAGATCGTTCACCATTCCGGCCTGCGGGTCAGAACCAACGGTGACTTCGTCACTGTCAACCTGACTATCCGCCCGGTAACAGAGGAGACTGGCATCACTGATCCGAATCGAGATGCAGTAGTGTCAGAGGAGCACCTGTATCTGGCCATAATGGATGAAGTGAGGCCGGATGCCGCCCAGCCTGCTCCTTTTATCATAAATGATCCCGATAAGGAAACTGACTCGCGCATCATCTCACTCAAGCAGGAGATGCAGGCCAAGGAAGAGTATCTCCAGACCACCAGGGAGGAGCTCGAGACATCCAACGAGGAGCTCAAGACCTCAAATGAGGAGATGCAGTCGATCAACGAAGAATTCCAGTCCACCAATGAAGAACTTGAGACCTCAAAGGAGGAGTTGCAGTCAGTGAACGAGGAACTGGCAACGGTCAATGCCGAACTGCAGGTCAAGGTGGCCGATCTGATGCAGACCTCAAATGACATGAATAATCTGATAGC
>NZ_JAUSCG010000086.1 GCF_030651615.1 Methanocalculus sp. | reverse complement strand
ATCTCATGTGGTCAGCCACCACTCCTGAAACTTGAATCAATCGCCATAATCGCAGCAGCACCTATCCTCATCTTCTCAACGAAGCGCCTTCAGATACTGAAGAAGGTCGATTATCCGACACTCATCTTCTTCATCGGACTCTTCATCCTGATGGAGTCGGTCTGGAATACGGGGGCAATACAATATCTCATCCCCCTGGAAGTAGCTCTATCAGCCCCATTCCTGATCACATCGAGTCTTCTCGTGAGCCAGGTCATCTCTAATGTCCCATTCGTCGCTCTGCTCATACCAACACTACTTGAAGCTGGTGCTCCGGATGGGATGTACCTTGCACTTGCTGCAGGAAGCACCATTGCAGGAAACCTGACGATACTCGGTGCTGCAAGCAACGTCATCATCATTCAGAATGCAGAGAGAAGGGGTGCAACAATTACCTTCATGGAGTTTTTAAAATTCGGCATCCCGGTGACTCTACTCCAAAGTCTCATCTTCATCGGATGGTTTACAATCATAGGTTAACAGGACAGAATCCTTTTTCCCGGATCACGATCTTTTATTCAGGTACAGGTATACACCATATGAAACTGAAATGGGAGACGAAACTTGGAATAGCCCTCATCTGTTCAACTGCGATCATTTACGGGCTGAAGTTTCTAATCATCGGTGATGAGGGAGGGAGCAATACACTCACCTATATCTTTAATGCCATCGGTTTTCTGCCAATAAACGTCCTTCTGGTAACAGTCATATTAAACCAGCTTCTGGCTGTTCGTTCAAAGAGGGAGAGGCTTCAGAAGATGAATATGGTGATCGGCCTCTTCTTCTCAGAGGTCGGAACACTCCTCCTCAAACACTTCTCAGATGCCGATCCGAATCTGGATACACTCAGGGGAAGCCTGCTTATAAGAGAGTCCTGGAGTGAAATGGAGTTTAACCGTATCAGAAACGAACTCAAGGGAACCAGACAGACGATCGTGATCGAAAGGCTTGATCTCGTAATGCTTCATGGGTTCCTCATTCAGAAGAGAGATTTTCTGCTTCGCCTGTTGGAGAATCCCGTTCTGCTTGAACATGCAACCTTTACTGAGACATTGCGAGCCGTATTCCACCTCTCAGAAGAGCTGGATAGCAGGGGTGACCTGAGCGGACTGCCTCCGGCAGACATCGCCCACCTGACAAATGATATCCGTCGGGTTTATGATATGCTCACCCCGGAGTGGGTTGACTACATGCAGTACCTGAAAAGCCATTATCCATATCTCTTCTCACTAGCCATGAGAAAAAATCCATTTGACGAGCATGCAACCACGATTATTCAGGAATAATACTATTTTTTTAAGCGGGTGAATCAGAAAAATACACAGTATTTTACTGAATTTACCACATATCAGATAAGATAGTTTTAATAGAGACCAGGATCATAGTGCGGTTCATCGGGCATGCGCCCGAGAGAAGAGGTGTTATACCATGTCTGAGCTCTATAAAAAGATAATCACTGAGGCGATGGCCGCCCAGCGGGCAGATGTAGAAACTATTAAAAAGAAGAGAGGTACCAAATTCACACTCGCCGATGCCGAGCCCTATGTGAATGCAGTCAAAAAGATGACGGTTGCACCCGGTCAGAGTGCGGCTGTCATCGATCTTCACAAAACATCGGTCATCTCTCATTTTAACGCATTAAAAGGTCTGACAAAGACAATTCGCCCTGAAGACGACCCGTTTGTCGAACATTACCAGACCCCGGTTGTTCTTGAGATACTCTGTGACGAGGATCCGAAATTTAAAAAGAGCCTCGGTACATTCGTCACCCAGGTTGGTAAATCCGAGGCATTAATCGGACGCGAATCTGCACGAAGGTATGCCGGGTTTTACGGACCTACCTGTGTCGTTGACTTCGCCCTGATCCCGGGGAGCTCAAGCAACATCGTCAACCAGATCCTGAAGAAGACTGATATTCCAGCAGACCACAAAAAGACGATCCTCGCAGCAAAGTCCTGGGGTATGAACACCTCCTATGGTATCGGTGAAGTCTTTGCAACAAGGATTGAAGAGGGAGACACCCTTGCAGACGCAAGCAAAAAAGAGGTGAAACAGGTCCAGGAGATCTATAAAAACCCCGTAAAAGCTCAGGCTGAACTGATGGATGGAGCAGGTCACACTTCGTTTGATGTCAGAAAGTACATGGATGAGTACCGCCGTCTGATAACCCCTGCCGTCAAGGCAGCCGTCGATGACGGAGTACACTATGGGAACATTGTCACTATTCCGGCATACTGTGTCGGCGATATCGCCCACCATATCGCACAGTCGACCTTCAACATGTGCAAGGATGACGTAATCATGGCAACGATTGATGCAGTCACCGGTGTAATGGAGAAGACCCTTGATGCAGGCGTTGACAAACTGAAGAGCGAGTTTGAGATCCTCTCACTCGCAACCGGAGCATCAGCCTGTGCAACCGAGTACATCCTGGAACTTGACGGATTCAACGCCCCGATGATCGTCGATCTCCTGACAAAGAGATTCCACAACTTCGTGCAGCTGAAACCGACCCGTGGTGCCGCAGCAGAACTGCATAACTGTGACTTCATGGATATGATCTACCGGGGATGGAAGATCCTCGACCGGGCTCGGAGAGCAAAAGCCGGATCTGATTCCAAACTCACACCAAAGGTTGTCGGATGTGAGATCGACCTCTCCCCGATTGATGAGAACGAGGTGCTGATGAACCCACAGTGGTATGCATACCCGGCCTGTGCGATCACCGTCAGGATGTCTGCCCTTATGAGGCTATCCGACTATCCATGCCTCCTGACAAGTGAGCCGGTAACGGCAACGATGATGACAAACATCATAGCACTCCACAAAGACTGGGCTGCCGCACCGGTCCGCGCCTGCAAAGACTGTGCAGCAGCATGTCTTGTAGACTTCAGGCATCAGTACTGTGAATATAAGGACGCAGTGTAAAGAAGGTGCTCCTCATGAAATGCTATATTTGCGCTGAAGAGGGAAAGGACAGCGATGCAGTCGCAATATGTATCGTCTGCGGGATGGGGCTCTGCAGGGAGCATGCGATGCGGGAGGAGACCGAGAGTTGGGAGGGAGGATATCCCTTCCCAGCCCGGAAACTGAAGAAGAGCATCCCAAGGATCCTCTGTCCTGCCTGTTACGAAGCATTCCACTCCTGAGGAGGTATCATGTCACTTCTGAAACGATGTGTTGCTGAGATTATCGGAACATTCCTCCTCGTCTTCTTTGGAGCAGGAGCAGCAGCTATAACCCTGATGCTCGCTTCAGGGGTAGAGACACAAACAGAATTTAACATCGGGATAGGATATTTCGGAGGGCTTGCTGACTGGCTTGCCATTGGTCTGGCCTTTGGTATTGCTATTGCCGGTGCTATCTATGCACTCGGGCGGATCTCGGGTGCTCATATTAATCCCGCAGTGACGATTGCTCTCTGGGCATCGAAGCGGTTCCCAACAGGCGAGGTTGCACCATATATCATCGCACAGCTGATCGGCGCCTCGCTCGCCAGTATACTCTTCTTCGCCTGCACAGGACCTGAGGCAGTCCTCATCGGGGGACTCGGTGCGACCGCTCCATTCCATGGCATATCCTATACAGAAGCAATCCTTGTCGAGGCGATCGGTACATTCCTCCTGATGCTCGTTATTATGGGGGTCGCAGTTGACAAACGAGCTCCTGAGGGGTTTGCAGGTCTGATAATTGGTCTGACCGTTGCCGGGGTCATCACAACAACCGGAAACATCGCCGGCTCATCACTCAATCCGGCACGGACATTCGGACCATATCTGGGAAATACCCTCCTTGGCGGATCGAACCTCTGGGAGTTCTTCCCAATTTATATCATCGGACCAATCGCAGGTGCACTCATCGCAGTATTCCTCTATGACTGGCTCAATTCAGAATAACTCTTTTTTACCCGGATTGCAGATCGGCATCATTATAGTATCAGATACCTTTGATACGACGTTACAGGAATACTATGACAGAAAAGATACCAATCGGAGCAAAGACATTCCTCTATCCGATGCCAACAGTCCTCGTCGGAGCGGATGTTGAAGGAGAACCAAACTACCTCACGGTTGCATACTGCGGGATCATTCATGCGGTCCCACCGATGATCTCAATTGCCCTTGGGAAACCTCACTATACCAACATTGGTATCAAACAGAACATGAGCTTCTCAGTCAATATTCCATCTGCTGAGATGGTGGAGGTTACGGACTACTGTGGAATCGTATCAGGCAGGCGTATTGATAAGAACGGACTCTTTACCTCATTTTATGGGAGGACAAAGACTGCACCGATGATAGAAGAGTGTCCGCTCAATCTGGAGTGCACAGTCAGGCAGATCCTCGACTTTGATGGGACAAATGAGATATTCATCGGTGAGATCGTTGAGGCCTACTCAAGAGACGAGTATCTCACCAATAATCTCCCGGACATAGAAAAAATTAATCCGATCTGCTTTTCGATGCATGATAACCGGTACTTCAGCCTAGGATCATATATCGGGAAGGCCTGGCAGATCGGGCGTGACTATAAAAAACCGTAACAAAACACTTTTTTACGATCCGGATATAATCTGAAGAGATAACCATGGCACGAGTAGTTCTGATCAATTCAAGCCCCCGAGCCGGGGGAAATACAGAACAGGCACTTGAAGAGTGTAGCAAAGCGATCGAAAGAGAGAATGTAGAAACGCAGATAATCAGCCTTCGTGGAAAGCAGATAGCCTCATGTATAGCCTGTTATTCATGTAAGAAGACCGGAAGATGCTCAATTGATGATGGTCTAAACGAGATCATCGATGAGATCAGAGCCGCAGACGGCCTTATTGTCGCCACTCCGGTCTACTTCGGCACTGCTCGCGGAGATCTGATGTCGGCCCTCCAGAGGATCGGTATGGTCTCACGTGGAACGGACCAGTTTCTATCGCGTAAGGTAGGAGGTCCAATTGCGGTTGCCCGGAGAGGGGGTCATACCGCAACGATCCAGGAACTTCTGATGTTCTATCTGATCAATGATATGATCGTCTGCGGATCAACCTACTGGAATATGCTCTTTGGGGGAGCTCCCGGCGAAGTTCAGAATGATGGCGAAGGGCTCGGGACTATCCGGCGATTTGGAGAGAATGTCGGATTCTGCATAAATAAGTTTAAAAAATAGTGTTAAAATCAGACTGCATGGAAACATGTACACTTTACGACATCAAGACGTGTTGCCTTACAGCATGCCTTGTCCCCCACCTCTTTTATAATCGATGTGCCGCAGTATTTCAGCTGTACGCGTGCAGAGGTGCGTTCACGCTCCTCAAAGAAAGATGCATGAGAATATTCAACCATCCGTTTCATTGAGATGGAGACCATCTGCACTTCAAGGATGATCCCTGAATCTCCTGCAGAGATATCTTCCGGTGCAATTGCCGTCAGGAAGATGTGATCTCCCGGATTTACTTCTGAGAGGGTGATGACATTATGGGCGCTCTGGAGTTCTATCGTCCGTGGCTTTCCGAGTTTGAGATCTGAGATGACATGGGAGGATATCCCCGTTAATGCTGCAACCATCATGGTGATCACCCGTACATCGGAAGGTTTTCCTTCTTCTGCTGAGGGGCATCCGAACTCTGTACTTCCTCAGCAAGGCGCTGCATCGTCGCCTCGATCTCTTCAGCCTGTTCGAGAAGTGGTGCGGTATCAAGGTTCAGTGAATACAGCTGATTCAACACCTCGATCGCCGAGACTGCAGCCCGGGGATCGGGATTGTTGACCGTCTCACCGAGAAGACCAATACAAGGTATTTTTCGTAGTTTACACTCGGTCAGAAGGCTTGATGCAATCCCTGAGATGCTCCCCATCGGGAGGATGATCGTATGATCGGCTATCTTTTCAATGGCCCCTTCATCACTCGCAACACCAAAAACCCTTTTTTCGGTTTCATTTGTAATTATCCCGGCAATAGTGACGATTTCTTTGACATCATAATCGGCCAGCCAGTCGAGGATGCCGTTTGCCACCTCATAACAGATTGTTGGATGAATTGGAATATCGGCAACAAAAGCCGCATACCCATCCTTCTCATAGATCCTGACAGCCGCATTCACAACACCCTTCTGCATCATCGACATTGGGGGGAAATAACGGCTGGTAACATCCCCGATGTGGTCAAAATCCATCTGGTCAACAAGGTATTGGAGCGCAATACTTCCGACAAGGCCAGAACCTGGAAATCCCATCATTACAACCGATCCCTTGCCTTTGAGATCGCTTGAGATAATCTTCAAATCACCTGTATCCCTGGACATTAAAATTACATATACGCCCATCCTACAATAATGCTATGCAGGAATACCCAGTCAAGAGAGGCCAGACCAAAGATCTGGAAGAGCGGATGAGCCATAGCCTCAGGGAGATCTTCGGAGTTGAACCCAATCAGAAGGATGGACACCACATCATCGCATTCGGAGCGATCAAGCGGCTTGAGGTCTGGGCGGGTGAGAATAATAAGACGGTATTTGTCGATACCGAATCTGATATTACAGCAAGTGATGAGGTGATCCTCGATACCAATCGGAAGTTCAGATCATACCTCGATCTGCTCACTGGCTTTTCAACGAAGGAGCGGGTGAAACGGGCAAAACCAAAAGAAGAATAAAAAAAAGGATTATTCTATCACAATAGCCGGTTTGAAGGGGAGGGCCATCCCCGCTTTTGCATGATCGCTCTCTTCTGCCGATAAAATCTCAAATACCACCTTAAACTCCTGTTCAAGGAACGAGAGTGCTGAAGAGAAGATCATTCGCTCATCGGGATTATTCAGGCAGATTTCTGTAACAAGCTGTGGAGGGAGACCATGAATCAGTTTTGTAACCTGTGTCACCGTAGTAACGGCTTCCTTCCCACGCTTTCGCATTGATTCGTCCTTCATCAGCTCTTTTGTAACCATATGACGATCTGCTGCCTGCGCCACCTTAGAGAAGACCTCATACTTCCATGAGGGGGCAAGGAAGAGTGTTATCTTCACAGGTGTGATCGGGATGATCTTTGTTATCGACTCGATATCCTCAACAGTCCGGGCGATAAGATCCTCTGCAAGCTCAACTGTGGGATCTATTCTGGAGTTGTCAGGAGTTGGCCATTCTGCATACGAGACCAGCCCATCATTTCCAAGATCACGCCAGAGCGACTCGCAGACGAAGGGGATGATCGGTGCAAGAAGTCTTACCCAGACAGTGGACACATCCCTGAGAACGGAACCTCCTGCAGATCCGGAAGGCAGACGTCTCCTGTACCATTTCAGATCAGACTCAATGCCAAAGTAGGCCTCCTGAAGTGCCTGACGGGTCTGGAAGAGATCAAGAGATGCAGTTGTCTGGGCAATACGGCGCTGGAGGCGTGATGCAAGCCAGGCATCGACATCGGTCACTCCGGTTGCTGTTGCGGATTCATTTACATACCCGATGAAACGCTCAATCTGCTTCTTTGTTGATGATACAAGCTCATTTCTCCAGTCAAAGTCCTGCCATGGTTCGGCTGATCCGACAAGAAACATCCTGACTGTATCTGCACCAAACTCTTCTGCTGCATCTTCTAAGAGGAAGACATTCCCTTTACTTGAGGACATCTTCGCTCCATTGAGAAGACCCATCCCAAAGACGACCATTCCCTCTGGCTGGAGTTCATCTGGGAATATCGCACGGTGGTGGAAGAGCTGGAATGTCAGGTGATTGGATATGAGATCCTTTGCTGAGAACCGGTAATTATAGGGATACCAATACAGGAACTCGGATCTGAGACCATCCAGAAGCGATCGGTCGACTCCCTGAGGATCACCTTTTCCAAGGAAGATATAATCAAAGACCTCAGGAGTGAGAGATTCGGCCGGGATTTCACTGATGCGATGCGCGATCGTATAATATGCCATATAGACGGTTGAGTCGGAGAGCGGCTCAAAGAGCCATTTTGGATCCCAGGGCACTCTTGTGCCAAGCCCAACGCGTCTCGTACATGCCCAGTCCTTCAGCCAGTCAACTGTGCGGTCAAATTCAGCTCTGACCTCAGGAGGTACAAGCGAAATTTGAGCAATCTGATCATGCACCTGCTGCTTCCAGACAGGATCGCTGTAGTTGAGGAACCATTGATCATCAAGGATTCTGACAAAGGCACGGCTACCGCAGCGGCATATCACCGGTTTGTTGTCAAAGTCAAAGAAGCGGATTGAACCATAGTTCTCCTCCATCACCTCTGAAAGGTCGTCGCGCGCGACACGAACCGGCTTTCCTTCATGCTCACCACATCGTGCATTCAGTTTTCCACGGGAGAATTCGGCAGAATAAACCTCCTGAGTCACTTCGTCCATCTTCGGGTCGAGTTGATCATGGATACCTGCACGTTCAACTGCTTCCTTCGCCGGGATCTCACCATACCCTTCAACAGAGATGAGAGAGATGGGTGCAATATCGGTATACTGCCCCTGTTGCTGGAGGTCACGAAGAGCAATATAATCATAAGGAGCATGTGCCGGGACACTCATCACGATGCCTGATCCCATATCAGGATCGACAAAACCTGCAGGAAGAATCCGTACACTTCCACATAATGGATGAGATACCATCGATCCAACGAGTTCTGAGCCCGCTATCTCACCAATGATAGATACTGTATGTTTCTGCATTGCGAGTTTGTCTGCTGCTTCTCTGGAAACAAGCCATGTGACTCCGTCAACATCTGCCTTCACATAAGAGATATCCGGGTTGATCCAGAGGTTCGTAACCCCAAAGATCGTCTCAGGTCTGAGAGTTGCACAGGGGATCAGACAACCGTCCGCCTCAAAGTTCACGAAGATAAACCGGACGATCTCTGACTTATCACCCTCAAGGAGATCATGGTCACCAACCGGGTTCTCACACTGGGGACAGTACTTCACCGGATGAGCCCCGATTACAACCCTTCCCTGGCCATATAAGTGGCTGTACTGCCATTCGATAAACTTTGAATAGTGTGGAATAATCGTAGTAAACCTACGCCTCCAGTCGATTGAGAGGCCGAGCCGCCTCATCACCCGCTCATATTCATTTGAGAAATGCTCTACGATTGCCAGGGGATCCGAAAACTGATCGATAACGGCCTGAGGCACCTTATAGAGATCACGATAGAGTATTAGCGTCTTTTCGTCGCCTCGTGCAATCCGCTTTGATATTCCGATGACCGGGGATCCGGTCACATGAAATGCCATCGGATAGAGAACCTGCCGTCCGCGCATCCTCCAGAACCGCGCAATGACATCAGGCACAATATATGTTCTTCCGTGGCCAACATGCATTGCCCCACTTGGATAGGGATAAGCCACAGTGATATAGTATTTCTCCTTCCCGGACGGATCAGACTCAAACGCCCTCTTCCATTCTGCAGCCACATCTTTCTCGGCCAGCTTCAGTGTATCCTCATTCACAGATATCTCCCCCATATTGAATGCCCTTAATCTACCGGACGGACTTTGATCTCCTCACCCTCAGAGTGGCGTCTGAGCATCTCCTGGGCAATGGAGTTGTTCTTTGCAAGGAGAATTTCCCCGCTCCCCTCAACAGTTCCCGTAAAGAGATATTCCTTTCCGGAGAAGACGTCAACGATCTTTCCGGCGTGCTCGGAACAGACGAGGACAAGGTATTTCTTGTCGGTTCTGATACGGACACCCTCCTCAGAGGAGGGTGGTGATATCGGCTTCTCCTCTTCCCTGCCAGGTGCTTCAACTTCTGACTTAGACCGGATATCAATACCAACACCGACTTTATTGACGATAGCGGAGATGTTTTTACCACCCTTGCCGATAGCAGCAGGAATGTCACGATCCTCGATATAGACGGTAGCTTTTGTATCTGAGATCATCCTGACATCAACATAACCCTCTGTGAATCTGCCAATCTCTTTTTGAATCTCCTTTTCAATTAGCTTCCATTGGGAGGAGACAGGGGCTTCAGGGACAGAGACAGGGATCTCAACGTATTCAGGTACTGATTCGGAAAAGACCGGTTGTTCAACCGGAACAACAATCGTCTCTCCGCCATAGCGGAAGATCTCTACAACCGGAATACCGGTCTCGACATCACGAACCGTTACAAGAGGAGACGGCGGTATATCCATACCCCATGAAGCGAGATCATTTGGGCGGCCGATCGTCAGAGTGACAGAATAAACCCTCTCAATCTGGCCTTCGGAGACGTAGATGATCGATGGAATCACCTGAGGGAGAAGGCAGAAGTCTATTCTGAAGAGCAGCCGCTGAATAGCATCCTGAACCTTCTGTGCATGGAGTACACCTATCATGCCGATACCTGAGAGGTGCAGATCAGCATAGATCGAGAAGTCCTCTGGTTTTCTTATCTCATCAAAGATGACGAAGTCAGGGCGGACAAGCAGAAGCAGTTCTGCAGTCAGTCCCATATTCCCTTCAAGTGCACTATACTGGGTTATATGATCCGGCACCTGAAGATCCCGGGGTGTCTCCATCGTCTTGACGACAAAGTTTCGATCTGCAAGAAATATTGCAATACTCTGTGCAAGGGTTGATTTGCCTGAGCCGGGAGGGCCAACGATAAGGGTTCCACGCCGATCACTGATGATCGACTTCTTAATCTCTTCGGATTTACTATAATCATCGAGTGAAACATCGGCAATCGGGCGTATTACTGAGATCTCCATACCATCTGAGAACGGTCTCCGGGTTATAGCAATACGAAGCGAACCGATCTGCACCACCGTCATACCCTTCTTCTCTATCTCTATGAAACCATCCGGATCACGCTTTGCCCGTTCAAGTATCTCCTGAGCAAGTTTCCGAAGTTCATACTCGGTCATTGGTGCATCGCGGATCGGAACAAGCCGCATCTCCTTAAGCCGCCCCTTCTTGGCATACGGAGGAACTCGTTCCTTAAGGTACACAGCAACCGTATTTTCATCAAAGAAGTTATCAATGCCAAGAGGTTTGAAGTTCTCCTGTTGCGGTTTCATGAAGATGACAGAGAGCCCTTTTGCCCTGGCAACCTCCGCCTGAACAAGATCGGAGGTCATAAATGATGCTTCATACTCTATTGCGGCATTTCTGATCATCGCATCAATCTCACCGCCGCTTGCGAGTTTCACCTGATCGAGTCGCGGGCGTTCTCCAACGAATTTAAGCTCGATCAACCCTTCATCACGCATTCTACAGAGTTCCTGAATCTCTGTCAGGCCGGAGAACCCGATCTCGCGACCGTGGTTTGCCTGCGCTTCCAGTTCTGCAAAGACCGCTTCGGGTATGATTATTGTGGCGCCTTTGCACTCTCCATTTTGTATCATTGATGTGATGCGCCCATCGATGACGACGCTTGTATCGGGTACCAGTTTCATAAAAAATCTACCATAATGTACGTGTCATTCATTCGTATTATTGTACACCTTTTTTGGATCAACGATCCGATCAAGGAGAACCTCACCTTCAATCGTTCTGAAGAAACAGGATCTGTATCCCATATGACACGCGGCACCGGATTGTGAGACCAGATAGAGGAGTGTATCGGCATCACAGTCGGTACGAATCTGGTGGACACGCTGGATATGCCCACTCTCCTCGCCTTTCTTCCAGATCTTCTTCCTGCTCCGACTATAATAGTGCGCATAGCCCGTCTCCATTGTCAGTCTGACCGCCTCATCATCTGCCCATGCCACCATCAGGACCTCAAGTGTATTGTAATCCTGTACTACCACCGGAACAAGTCCGTTCTGATATTCGATATCGATCATACTATCACACCCCCATTATCGCTCTCATCAGAGTAAAGAGGATGTCCCCAAAGATACATGATACGAAGAGACCTGCAGTAATCGGGATGAAGAAGGGAACACCATACGAGATCCAGACCAAACCTGCCTTCTTATAAAGGGCAAGTTCCCGCCGGAACTCTTCAGGATGCTCCCTGAGATCCCGCGTATAGATCCGGTCATCCCGTGTCATCCTGCTGATCGCCTCGCGGAAGGGGATGAACCGGCGTTGCAACCCATCTCCTGTATCCTCGAAGTCCTCGATCACAAATCCAAAGACAGACCGGATCTCCTCCCCCTTAACCGGAAATCCTATGAGCCGGTAGAGGAGAGGTGCTCTGTTTCCTTTAAGCGTATTGTATACAAGGAAAAAAACAGGAATACAGAGGTTCAGAATCAGAGCGTTTGTGAGGACGCTGAAGACAAAGAGGGGGACCGGGGGATATCCCAGGACAGGCTCAACCGGAAAGAGCGGGATGAGAAGAGCAATAAAGATGAGGCCCCAAGCATCCGCACCACCGAAGAGGCCATAATATGCGATCCCATACATCAGACCGCAGAATATGAGGGTCGTAATGACGATAATCAGAAAATAATGTGGATCTCCAATGAAGAGAAGATAATAGATCCATCCGGCAAAAGGTGCGGAAATCAGGAGCATCGGATACCAGGTCCTAAACGGCACCCGACGATCACGGATATCCAGCACTGACCCATACAGAAATGTCACTGCAACCGCAATGAGGGGAATAATCAGATGAGGTATCATATAGAGAAGATTTCTGGCTGATAGATTATATATGGCATGGCAGTAAACTCATCAAAAGAAGATCATATCTCGAAAAGAATACATCGGAGAAGAGAGTTGTCCTGTACTAAAAGGAGGGGAATATCGTACCTGTTGAAGTGAGAGAGGGGAAGAGGGCCGGAACCCTCGCTGACTGTATCAGAGAAGCAGTCAGTCTGAATATGACAGGTGAGATCCTTCATCAGGATGGCGTGAGGCTGCGAGCCTGTATCATCTTCGTCTCAGGTGAGCCGGCGGGCGCAGAATATACAGATGCTGCAGGTACCATCTACGGAGACACTGCTGTCCTCAGATTACCTGTCGACTTCGCCTATACCCTGTCCCCTCTGCCTATTGCTGAGGCAGAAGCCCTCGCAGGCAGGGCACGAATCTTCCACCCCATGCGGTTGTTTGCCCATGCAAAAACCGGTCAGGAACCTGAGAAGAGAAACTCCGAAAGAACGGGTATCGGAACTCTGACGGTTAGAATAGGAGATGGAGCTGAGGATCGGGCAGGGCTTCGGATCGAGCTCTGGAAGAACGGTCGGATATGCGCATCAGATACAACAGATCAACATGCCAGCGTCTCCTTTCGTCTTCTGGAGGGAACCTATGAGTGCCGTGTGCGCGATGGAGTTACAGTTATCTCAAAAACATCCATCTTGTTTCCCGGAGGGGATCGGGAGACGAGGATACCGACAGGGGGTGATCAGCGATGAGTGACGGGAAGAAAGAACGGAGTTTCTGGTTCTGGAGAAACAAACCACAACCATCTGATGAGGAGAAACCTGGAGTAAGAGACGACCTTGAGGATCTCGTCGGAGAGCTGATCGCAGCCACGCATGATGAGGAAGAGAAACAGAGTATCAAAGAGGAGACGATATATGAATCGTCGTCGTATCAACAGGAAAAACCCCAAATCATCCACCAGCATACCGCTCACCCCCTGCCGCTTGAGGAGGTGGTGATCGGGGAGCCCCCGGAAGGTATTCCAATAGGCTTCGTACAAAATCCGGTGCAGGCTGAAGATGAACCTGAGCCGCAGGAGCAAAAACCCACAAAAACCTCTTTCTTTAATCGCTTTTCCCTGAAGAAAAAGATGCGTGAAGAGTATGACCAAAAAACCCATGACCCTCTGGTCGATCTCACATACAAACCCGCACCAGGGGTAGAGGAGATCGAGACATACCCTGTTCACCCTCCATACGCCTATATAAGAATCCTCTATGATGTGGTCTCCCACGAATATACGTACCAGGTGATCGAACCGGTCCTGACGCAGGCTGAAGAGGATCTCTACAATGAGATCAAAAACCGGCTATTTGAGACGCTGGATATCAGCACCCGCGGACTGACCCGTGACGAAACACGGAATCGTATCAGGGATGCAAGCCGCAGTATAATCGAAGACTATGAGATCAACCTCAACATTGTGGAAGAAGAGAAGATCCTGTACAGGATGGACCGGGAGTTCCTTGGAGACGGCCTTATTGATTCGGTTATGCATGATCCCTTCATCGAAGATATCTCCTGTGACGGGTTGAAGACACCGATCTTTGTCTATCATACCCGCTACGAATCGATGAAGACGACGCTCTCTTATACCGAATCGATAGAACTTGACTCATTCGTGACAAAACTCGCTCAGAGGGCAGGCAAATACATCTCAATCGCCGAGCCGATCCTTGACGCAACGATGTCTGACGGATCGCGTATTCAGATGACGCTCGGAACAGAAGTGACGGCACATGGTTCCACTTTTACGATCAGAAAGTTCCGTGAAGAGCCGATCACACCAACTGATCTCATCGAATGGAAGACCTTCTCACCACTCTCTATCGCCTTCCTATGGCTCGCTGTCGAAAGCGGAAAGTCCTGCCTCTTTGCAGGAGGAACAGCATCAGGCAAGACCACATCCCTTAATGCAATCTCACTCTTCATGCCCCCTCTGGCCAAGATTATCACACTTGAAGACACCCGTGAGCTGAAACTGCCGCATTCGAACTGGATTCCAAGCATCACCCGTGATTCATTCGATACCGGGGGAAGGGGTGAGATCGATCTCTATGAGCTCCTGAGAGCCGCTCTGAGACAGCGACCTGAATATCTTCTGGTTGGAGAAGTGCGAGGGAGAGAGGCATTGACACTCTTTCAGGCGATGAGTACCGGGCATATCACCTACTCAACAATCCATGCCGACTCGGTTGCAAGTGTGGTGCACCGGCTTGAGAATCCACCGATGAATGTTCCGAGAAATATGCTCTCCGCACTCGATCTGGTATCAGTTCAGGTGCAGGCGCGGGTCGGGGGCCAGAGAATACGGAGAAATAAGCAGATAATCGAGATTCTCGATATCGATCCCCGTACAAACGAACTGATCACAAATGAAGTATTTCGCTGGAAACCCTCAACCGATGAGATACTGTACCTTGGCAAATCGTACATCCTTGAAGATATCATGGAGGAGCGCGGGTGGACTGATGAAAGGATACAGGAAGAACTCAGGAGACGCCAGGAGGTGCTTGAGTGGATGCGTATCCGAAAAATACGGCACTACCGCGATGTTTCAGCCATCCTGATGGACTACTTCAGAAATCCTGATGATCTGATCGCCCGTGTTCGAAAGGAGTTGTATGAACGGGTATGAAAGATTCTGTTTCAATCTCCTCGGTTCGAGGATGCGAGCCAGAAGAGAGAGCCACAGCGAACTGCATGGAAGCCTCATCTCAGCACGATCCCAGGTTCCTTTCGAAGCATATCTTGCTACAGCAACAGTTACATCGGTGATCGCAGGATTTCTTGGAGGGATTTTCACAGCAGTCATCACCTATCTTTTCAGAATACCGGAGATGATCACCTATAGCGGCTCACTCCCATCATTCCTGTATGAGTATACCGATTATCGTCTGATCGCAGGCACAATCATAATCACTCTGCTTTCGCTTATTATCATCGGGGGATCTACATATGCCTTCTATCTGGTATATCCATCGATTCTGGCGGGTGAAAGGAGGCGAAAGATTGATACAAGCCTTCCGTATGCGATCAACTACATCACCGCCATGTCCACTGCGGGAATCACTCCGGCAGAAATCTTCCGACTCCTCGGAGAGTCGCCAGTCTATGGAGAGAGTGCAGCAGAAGCACGATATATTGCCCGTGAGATCGATGTCTTTGGCCGGGACCTCATCGATGCGCTCAGGGTCGTCTCAACAATCACTCCAAGCAACAGACTAAAGGAGTTCCTTCAGGGTGCGATGGGAGCAATATCAAGCGGCAGTAACCTTACTGAGTACTTCAAACTGAAAGCGAATCAGTATGCTATTGAGAACCGCCATCAGCAGAAGGCATTTCTTGAGACCCTCGGACTCATCTCAGAGTCCTATGTGACCGCACTTGTTGCCGGAACCCTTTTTCTGGTCATCCTTCAATCGGTGATGTCGATGCTCTCGGGAACGAGCAGCCCGCTCTTCCTGTATGTGATCATCTATCTGATCATGCCTTTTGGTAGTATCATGTTCCTTGTCATGATCAGTTCAATGACACCGGAGGTCTGAGATGAGGAGGTTACTGCAAAAGAAAGGGGCATTGCCGGACTCGGCTTCTGATACGAATATTCAGGATAGTATCGCCAGAAGAAACAAGAGAGAGACTGGATTCTCCGGGTTCATCCGCCACCCGATTCAATCGCTTATCAAAAACCCTGCACATTCCCTGTATCTGAGCGTTCCGATAGCACTTTTCATCGCCTTGATCTGGCTGCTTTTTGTGATCAGACAGCTTGGGATTGATCTCGTACTTGGAACAACCATCATCGATGATATTGTAATTATCACCGTCCTCCTCATCATTACCCCCCTGGCAGTCCTGGATTTCTTTGATGACCACCGCCAGAGGAGCCTTGAATCAGCTCTTCCAAACTTCTTCCGCGATCTTGCCGGGATGAACGAATCGGGGATGACACTTCCGGGTGCCGTCGCACTCGTCGCACAGGCTGAATATGGCGCACTGACACCCCATATCCGTCGCCTTGATCAGGAGATGTCATGGAGTGTTCCGTTTGTTGAAGCGATAATGCGGTTTGGAGACCGTATACAGACACCGCTTGGCACACGAAGCGTCGATCTCATCGCAAAAGCGAGCAAGGCAGGGGGTGACATATCAAATGTCCTCCGTGCAGCAGCGATAGATACATATGAATTTGTCTCCCTGAAGACCGAACGGTTGAATAATATGTTTATTTATATTGTTATAATCATCATATCGTTCTTCGTCTATATGTTCGTCATCGGCATTCTTACAAGCACCTTCCTTGAGACGATGGCATCAGCTGGTGAAGCGGCTCAGTCATCAGGAGCAGGCTCAGGATTTATGTCTTCTATAGATATCAGTTTTTATAAGCGAATATTCTCCCATGCAGTCATCCTGCAGGGCTTCTTCTCCGGGCTTGTAGCAGGGCAGATGGGTGAGGGGAGAGCACTTGCAGGG
>NZ_JAUSCG010000080.1 GCF_030651615.1 Methanocalculus sp. | reverse complement strand
CACTCTCGAACCAGATCGATCTGAACAATCCCTATGAAAGCATTATCTCAATAATAGGAAGCCTGCCCACCGCCAGACAATCAAAAACCGTCCTTGGATTAATAAGACGGATTATCAATCAGATATCAAATAAATATAACCGCTTAACAAAACTCTGCAATGTTGCCAGAGATTACCTGGCAATACATGAACCAGATACAGCACGTGAGATCTTAGGCGGTATTCGTCTGGAGATCAAAGAATTGAATGCTGAAGAAGCAAGTGAGATCCTCACGAAAACAGCAGTTCTTTATACAGAGTTAAATTCTGTTGCAGCCAGAGAGTGTATAATAGAAGTATTATCACGGTTTAATGATATGTCAGGTGAGGTCTCAGATACTGCGGGAAGACAGCTTGTAGCCGCACTTGTCGCATATCGTGAAGTGTCAGGAGAGACCACTGATCTCCCGGATCCGCGTGTGATCCTCGATACCATTAAGGACCCAATCGAGTATGTCTATACAACAATACCTGTTCTTAAGATTACAAGGAGTAAAGATGAGAAGAGATTGTTGATTCAGAGGGTGTATGACAAGATAATTTGCCTTACCATCCCTTATGATCGTGCGACACTCCTTATAGATTTTGTCTCCTCACCCGAGGTCGATATACCATGGGAAGAGAAAGAAATATGTATCCGATCGGCCATTGAAGCAAGCGAGAGGATTAAAGTCCCCTTCATCATCTGTACAATCAAAAAGAGGATAATTTCACATCTCCTTGATGAATATACTGCTCACCCGGAGAAACATATAGGTGACATGATAATTGAGCTCCTTGAAAGTATCACCGACGAAACAGTCAGAATTAGTATCTCTGAAGAACTAGGGCTGATGGTTATGCTCGGAGAATCACATGGGCTCCATCAGGCACCCCGTACGATACTTGAAAGGTGCATAAATGAAGATGGTAAGTTTGCTGATCACGGTCAAATCGAGAGGACACTCCAGGCAATTCCGGATAGGGGGGTTCGTTCACAGTATTATCTCGGAATTGCCATGCTTCTCAGGCGCCGATCACAGAGCAGACGTGTAGAAAAGCTGATCCAGCAGGCAATACGTGAGGCGGGTGTCATCAGACCCCTACCACGGCGTGCATATATACTCAGTGATCTTGCTCTCAACTGTTTTGTAAATGGAGAGTATGAACATGCAGGCAATATTTTTGATATGGCGATGGCAACCGCAACGAACATCACAACCGCAGAACTCCGTGATGAAGTGTTTGATGAGCTTGATGTAGCGATGCAGTTAATCCAGGAGATGGATGAAGCAGAGTCACTACGCACAAAGCCAGATCAATGAATAGTATCATGTGAGAAAAGAGGGCGTTTCGGTGAGAAGGGTCGGGGCTAAGTCATGAAGACGATTGAGCTTATAATTGCGGGAAGAGTACAGAAAGTCGGATTTCGTGCCTGTGTCCGACATATCGCAACTAACCTCGGCGTTACAGGAGAGGTGGAAAATCTCCCGGATGGAAGAGTTCGTGTACTCGCAACAGGAGAGAGCGTGATACTGGAAAAGTTTGTCTCTATGCTGTATGGGTGCCCCAGAGCCATTATCAGAGATATTGAAACCCATAATTATGTTGGAACGGCTTTTCCTGATTTTTCTATTAAACGAGCATCAAACTAACAGATCACCTCAAATTCTCCCCCCCTTTCAAGAGATTGAAGATACGCATACACATTGGTATCGATAATGCGCTGATCAATTGTTGTATATAACCGATCCAGAAGGCTGGAGACGAGATCATCCCCAAGAACACAACGCGTCTGACTCAATTCATAATCCCCGGGATGAAGCGACTCACGGGCCAGCTCGAAGACGACGGAGTCAACCATTGATCTCTTTAAAGGCTCTATAATGTCGTATACAAATCCTCCAGCCCCCTGATTGAGGAGACCATGATCGGGATTTAGATTAGCCCCTATGATAGCAACACAGGCATTCCCAAAGAGAAGCGCATACCCAAATGAGAGCATTGCATTAATAGGATCAAAGTGAGGACGGTATGTCCTCCTCCGGTACTCCAGTTCAGCCGGAACCAGCCGGGAGAGGATCTCATAGTACATGTCCGTCGATAACGCATGGAGCCGACGAATCTCTTCTATTCTGACAAGATATTCAATCTCATTTTGGGCCTGACGAAGAACGTCCTGTTCACCACGATAAAAGAGAGTGGATTCGCTGGATTCTGCCAGCTCTTCGAGCCAGAGGAGGCGGGATTTCATCGATGATCTGACAAATTCGACCACAAACCGATGTGATGGAATTGAAGTCTGAAGACACCAGATATCTTCATTTTTATTCGGTCCAAATGGGCGGAGCGTACCAAGAGGTGTGCCATGCGCATCGAAGAATGAAATAGAAGCACCCTTCTCAAGAAGGCGATTAATTGTTGCAGTCTGGATAGTGTGCCCCCCTACAAGAAGGAGGTGTTTGATCGCTTCAATGGAATAGCTCGACTGTTGTGAGCGTTTCTGTACATACAGAACTCCTGGTGTGGATTTGATATGTGCACCATATCCCCAGATGGCATGCCATGGAACCT
Organism: Methanocalculus sp.; assembly: GCF_030651615.1. Taxonomy (GTDB): domain Archaea; phylum Halobacteriota; class Methanomicrobia; order Methanomicrobiales; family Methanocorpusculaceae; genus Methanocalculus. The sequence goes on along the minus strand of NZ_JAUSCG010000080.1, from coordinate 5,862 downwards.
TCATAGAGACCAATAATCAACCCTCATAAACAGAATACTCTATGTATCCGGGGTTTGAGAGATTAATCTTTGGAAAAGTGATCGAAAAAATCCATGATATTGTCCGGATCAAGGCAGCTGTAACCTGCACTCAGGGCAGAAGTATTTCTGTTTTCTGTCGAGCTCACTTAAACTTTCAGGCTTGAACATGATACACTCAGGGTCCTCACAGTGCTGGAGCCCAAGGAGATGCCCAAGCTCGTGTGCACCCTCTTTCGCTGTCCTATCAATGATTTGATGAATATCAGGTTCAAATCCATAGTATTCATTTTCTAATCTTGCAGTTGAGATAACAGCACTCCCAATAGACTCACGAGCAAGGCCAAAGACAAAATCGGTTGAATCAGCGTAGATGTCATCAGGAATTACCAGAAGAAAGTGATCGGGAATGCCATGCAGCCGTTTGAACATGCCAATCCGGTTAATGATCCGTCCTGCATCATACTGACGCCTGATTCCATGATATCCATCAAGAGGGAAGTGATCCCCCAATATGAGTTCAACAGAACAACCGGTAAGATCCGAAATAATCCGCTGAACCGGAAGCTGAATACCATCAACAGATCGATAATCCCAATAGATCACGATCCCCATACTTGTAACTAGGAAATGAGCGGGTATAAACATATTGAAGAAAACGTCGGGCGTTTTATCGGTAAAAGGTACAGACGAGTAGTTGAAATCGGATATGGAGGTAATATCGTAGCTGCCTTGATGATCCGGAGTATGGGAGCTTCCGTCTTATGTATCGATATCAGACCATTCAAAACCACAGAACAGATCAGATCCGCAGTTGACGATATCTCAAACCCTGATCTCAGATTATACAGGGGAGCAGACTGCATCTATGCAATCCGGCCAGGGGTTGAGATGATGCCTGATCTCTTGGCAATAGCAGAGGCAACAGGATCAGATCTTCTGGTTTATCATCTCGGTTGTGAGATATATGAAAGCGGTGGCGAGATCATTGATTGCGGAGTCATCCTCCACCGCTACTATCCACTTCAGAAAGAGAAGAGAGTTGATTGAGCCTTAGATTTCTTCTCAGGAACAGGAGCCGTCTTTTCCAGAGAAGTTTCCAGTTTTGCCTTTTTAGAAGCTATCTTTCTCTTCTCCTCATCACGGACCTGCTTCTCAATCTCCTTAATAACAGTTCCTGCCCGCACCTTATCATGGATCAGAAGACCCAGCTGATCAGTGTCAAGGTTGAGCAGGCGGGCGAATATATCAGGATTAGTATCGGCAAGAAGACCTATCGCCGTCAAATAATCTTCAGCAAAGGTCTTCTCCGGGATCTGATAAGCATCTGAACACCGGTTAAGGAGGGAGAGGCGTATCATCTTTTGCCTGCGCGCCTGTCCCATCCACTTCCACCTGGCAGGAGGGGAGATCCTCATCCGAAGTCCTGCTTCTCTGGAGGCAGCAGCAGAACCTATGAGCATGATCGCTGTTGCATATCTCCAGAGAGTGTAATACTGCCTGCTTAGTGTCCTTCCCAGATAGAGATCTGCTACTGAAAGGTAATGGAGAGCAAGAGATCGCCTGCGTATATTTTGATGCTGAAGAACGGCAGCCTCAAGCCATTGAATCATAGCATCTGGGGTATCTTCAACCTCGCGGGAAATCCGAAGTAACTGATCATCCTCTGCAGATCCGGATATCGTCTTCGCAACAAGGTCAAAGATACTGGAACGGGAGTCTTTCTGTTGGATATGAAGATCAGTAACGGTGATTCTGTCTCGACCAACAGATGCTCCAAAGAGCATATTGACACCGGATCGGATATCTCCACGAGCTTCTTCAGCAATAACCCTCATCGCATCGTCATCACATATCATTCCCTCGGATGCACAGATACCTTTTAAGTGAGGGTAAAGCGAACGGGCAGATACAGCACGAAACTGTACCTCATCACAGAGCTTTCGGATCTCAGGCGCTACTCCATATGCATCATTTGCGATGAGGAGTATGGGCTGTTTAGAATGGCGGATGATATCCACGATTGCTTTTGCCCCTCCACGATCGGCATTTCCCTCAAGATTGTCTGCTTCATCAAGGAGGATAAGACGCCGCTCTGCACCTGAAAGGCTCGCAGTAGTGCTCGAACTCCCTGCTATTCGCTCGATCACTCCCTTTGTCCTCTGGTCGCTTGCATTCAGCTCAACGATCTCCCACCCCAGATCGCCTGCAAGCGCATATGCAGTTGAAGTCTTTCCGATACCGGGTTTGCCATAGAGAAGTAACGGCTTCTTCTCAGGTGTCCAGCCTGTAGCCCAATCGAAGATCTCACGGACCGCAGACTGATTTCCAACAATGTCGGAAAGCCTTTTCGGCCGGTACTTCTCTGTCCAGTCCATACCTGATCTATTCATCTGCTGAGAAATAATAACTTGTGAGATCAAAATCAGGAACAAATACATTATCTCAGATGAAACAGAAACCATAGTTGTAATCGATTATTGGTGTTTATTGTGGCGAAAAACTGCTCCACTCAATCAGTAGCAACGGCGGTGAGGGAATACGAGGGTGTGACTCGAAAGCATGCTATCTGTGAAATTGTCCGCTCTTTACAGCTCGATTCTTCCGATGTAGTGGCATCGTTTGGGGAGGATGCAGCCGTTATCCGACAGGGAGATAATGCCCTCCTCCTTGCCGCAGACGGAATATGGAACAAGCTGATGGAAGCAGATCCGTACTGGGCAGGATTCTGTGGAGTCCTTGTGAACATCCATGATATCGCCGCAATGGGGGGAGATGCCCTCGCGATGGTTGATATCCTTTCATTCACGGATGATCAGTTGATGCATGAGGTGACGCGGGGTATGGCAGATGCAGCACGCAGCTTTGGAGTTCCTATTGTTGGCGGACACCTCCATCCAAATACCCCATATAATGTCATCGATATCGCAATTCTTGGAACCACCCGACTCGACTCTGTCATATACAGTGACAGGGCCGGAGATGGAGATGCGATCATTGCAGCAATTGACCTGAACGGACGCGTACATCCATCCTGTGCGATGAACTGGGACTCGGTCACGATGAAGGATAGCGAAACCCTCAGATCCCAGGTACGAGTGATGAAGGGGCTTGGTGAAGATCACCTTGTCACTGCTGCAAAAGACATCTCAAATCCAGGTATCATCGGTACACTTGGGATGCTCCTGGAAGTCAGTATGAAAGGTGCAGAGATAGAACTCCATTCAATTCCTATGCCGGATCTTGAAGCAAATGGGATCACATTCGAACATTGGATCAAGATGTACCCCGGGATGGGATTCATTCTCACTGCAAAACAGGAACATGTGGATGAAGTCTGCAGGCGTTTTAGAAAGGTCGGAATGGCTGCACAGGTGATCGGTACCGTCAATGAGACGAGGGAGCTCACTATCAGCTATCAGGGAGACAAAACAGAGGTATTTGATTTCTCAGTCGATGGGATCATGGGTCCGTCAAAAGATCGGATGTGATGTACGATGATCATCGGAATCGGAGCCTCCGAAGAGATTGAAAAGGTGCTTGTCGCTGCAGAAAAGGTTTCATCAGATACGATCTCCGTCATTGTCTTTCTACCGGAAGGTGTACAGACAAGATCGGATACACCACTCCGGTACCATCACTCACAACACCCTGAGAGGGCACTTATTGACGCTCTCCTGCGTGGAGAGATAGATGGAGGCGTCCGTGGAACACTCCCTGCACATTCCACTCTCAGATACCTAAGAGAGGCAACAGGTGTCAATCAGATTGAGCGTGTCGCCCTGCTTGAAACCATCGAAGGAAGGCGTTTTCTGCTCACCCCTGTTGGTGTTGATGAGGGGATGACCATCAATGACAAAGTCAGACTTATACGAGGTGCTGAGAGGCTTGCAGATCAGATTGGAATCGATAGATCTGTAGGTATCCTCTCAGGAGGACGTCTCGGAGATATCGGCAGAAGTCCTGATGTCGATCGAACTCTGGCTGAAGCCGAGCTCCTCGCACGAATTACCGGAGGTATTCATGCAGAGATTCTGATCGAGGAAGCCGTCCATACATTTGGGATCGTGATCGCTCCTGACGGGATATCCGGGAACCTCATCTTCAGAACCCTTGTCCTTCTCGGTTCTGGAACAGGACATGGCGCACCTGTCGTAAATATCGGCGTATCGTTCGTTGATACTTCGCGCGCATCAGAGAATTATGGTAACGCCATTCATCTTGCCGCAGCTATAGCATCACAAAAATAACTTCAATTTTAGAACCATTTTACAATTTAAAACCAAATAGCCCTCTTTTTTCCACTTAGGCGCTGAATTGAGAATAACCCTTCAACGTCGAGAAACAGAGAAATAGAAGATAAAATACGCACCATATCCGAAACATATAAATATTTAACAATATACTCTTTCAATGGTGGAATTTACATGGCAGACCTACCAATCGCAGCTGTAGTACGAATTGCAAAGAAAAATGGTGCAGAACGCGTCGGCAGTGATGCAGCTGAAGCACTTGTTGCAAAAGCAGAAGCATATATTGCTGACCTGACCAAGAAGGCAAATCAGTACGCCCTTCACGCAGGTAGAAAGACGATCAAAGAGGAAGATATCGAGCTCGCCGCAAAGAGCGAGGCTTGAACCAACCCCTCTTTTAGTTAGAATATACCTTTTGTACTTGGGATCTCTGATTCATTCCCACTCTTCTGAAACGCCTGATAAAGGGTAATTCCAAATGCTTTGAATATCGCCTCACACATATGGTGATCAGATCTTCCAAGAAATGTGATGTGTGCAGTGATTCCTGCCTGATGAACAAGCGAATAGAAGAAATGTTCAAATAGATCGTTTGGAATGCCTCCGGTTTCTCTTCCTGCAAATGATCCTTCGAAGACAAGGTATCCTCTACCACCACAGTCGAGAGCAACAGCTGCTCGTGCTTCATCCATCGGGATCGTAGCATCCGCAAACCGGGTGATTCCCCTGCCATCCCCCACAGCCTGCTTTATTGCCATACCAAGGACAATACCGATATCTTCCACTGTATGATGAGGGTCCACATGAAGGTCACCCTCTGCCATTACAGACAGACCAAACCGGCCATGCCTCCCAAACGACTCAAGCATATGATCTAAAAAGGGAAGTCCGGTTGCTATACTGAGGAGACCACCATCAGGATCGAAACTGATCGTAATGCTTGTCTCCTTCGTTTTACGACTGACATCTGCTCGTCTCATACCATATCCTCAATAACCGCAGGGAGAGAGAGTATCCCGCTATAAAGTGCTGATCCAAGAACCGCCCCTCCCGCACCCAGCTTCTGAAGACTTCTGACGTCAGAGAGGCTTGAGACGCCTCCTGAGACCACCACAGGGATCTTGACCGAGCCGATCACCCTCCGAATCGGATCAACTGCAATTCCCTTACAGAGCCCTTCCACATCGACATTTGTAAAGAGGAGGGACCCCGCACCTTTCTGCTCAAATCGGGCTGCCCAGATGGCAACATCTCCGGCAGTCTTCTCCCAGCCATGAATTGCTATCTCGCCATTCCGTGCATCGACACCAGCCATGATCCGGTCACTTCCATGCTCGTCTGCAAGGCGGGAGATTACATCAGGATCTTCTGTAGCAGCAGTTCCGATGATAACGCGATCAATGCCGATATCAAGCCATCCGGCCGCGTCCTTCTCAGACCGGATGCCACCTCCAAGCTGGATAAAAACGTCCGTCTCAGAGATAAGCTCACGGATAATCTCCGCATTTGCTCCTGCATTACCAAAAGCACCGTCGAGATTGATAATATGAAGTGCGGTCGCCCCCTCATCAATCCAGCGAAGCGCAGAGGA
>NZ_JAUSCG010000072.1 GCF_030651615.1 Methanocalculus sp. | reverse complement strand
CAGTCGTGCGATCTCTCTCGCGGAGGATAAAATCACATTCGCCCGATTCTTTGAAGAAGAAGAACTCTCTGCCTCTCCTTTTCAGCTCGATGAATATCAGGTTCTCTAACAGGCGGCCGGTATCCTGTGAAAACCGGAATGCAACAGTATTTCTCATCCCGTTATCTATCACATACAGCTTCTTCTGCCCTGCATACTGTCGTTTCAGGGATGCGTCATACCGATAGAGTTCAAAGACAAGGTATGCCTCTTCCAGATAACCGATATATGCCCGGACAGATATCGGACTCTTGATCCCGACTGCTTTGGCGAGTGAATTATAACTGGCCTCCTTTCCCGCATTAGAAAAGATAAACTGCACAAGCTGCTGGAATCCCTTCACCTCCCGTATACCAAATCTGGAGATGATATCACGGTAGATGATGTCATCATATGTCCGTTTCAGGTACTCAGGATCGCTGAATTTCAGGAATTCGGGAAAGCCACCCTCTTCAAGGTAGCGATCAAAGGCTCTCAGAATTTCAGCTTTAGCCTTCGATGTCAATGGAGTATTCTCAACTCCGCAGAACGCAAGATACTCGGAGAACGAGAACGGGTAGAGTTCGATCTTTGCATATCTTCCGGTAAGGTGTGTTCCAAGCTCTGAAGAGAGGAGGCGGGCATTAGATCCTGTCAGATAGATCTTGTACCCTTCATCATGAATGCGCCTGATAAACCGCTCCCATCCGGGAATATTCTGGATCTCATCGATAAAGATGGTCCGGGACTCTTTTACAATCTTCTGGAAGATGACCATGAGCCGGGAGAAATCTGCAGCGCTAAATTCGATCAATCGCTCATCATCAAAATTCATATAATAATATGAATCATAGTGGTTCACAAACTGGCGCAGGAGCGTCGATTTTCCACATCGCCTCACCCCCGAGATGATGACGATCTGATCGTGCCGCATATACCTGTCATACTCGATGGATCTCTTCACACCGGGATCCTTTGCGATGAATACCTCACGCTGATCGAGGATGATCTCTTCAAGGGTGCGATCGGTTAACATACATATTACCAATATTGATTTTACATCTATTTTGCATATTAGTAATATATACTTTTTCTCAATCACCAGAAAACCTCCCTTCAGTTTGAGATGTATATGACCCAAAACCCCTCCCTTTTTCTCTGATCACCGCTCATCTCTCTTTCAGATGATCGAATACGGCATCAATACCATCGGCAAATCCCTCACTGTCTTTGACCCGGTCACCATCGGCTTCCCCTCCCGTGAGTACATCGGCAGAACCGACCATCCGGGAACAATCCTCGGAGATAACGTCACCCTTCGGTCCGGCTCCATCCTCTATGCGGACGTCACCCTCGGAGACCGCTGCAACACCGGCCATAACGTCCTGATCCGCGAAAAAACGATGATCGGAAATGAGACATCCATCGGCACCGGCACGATCATTGAGGGGAACTGCACCATAGGCTCCAATGTCAGTATCCAGAGCATGGCATTCATCCCCACAAACACCATAATCGGGGATCACGTCTTTATCGGCCCGCATGTCACCCTCACAAACGACCGCTACCCGCCATCAGGAAAACCCCGGCTCGAAGGGCCGGTCATCGGGGATTATGCCGCAATCGGGGCGGCCGCCGTCATCCTTCCCGGCGTCAGCATCGGACGGGGGGCGGCCGTTGCAGCAGGATCAGTGGTTACCCACGATGTACCGGCAGGGATGATGGCAGTCGGATCTCCGGCACGGATAAGGCCGCTTCCCGAGGAGATGAAGAGGTGATATTACTCACATTTAGGGAATACAATATGGCCTATCTTCGAAAAAGTGTACTTCTTTGACACTTTTTCCATCCAAAAAGTGTACTCAGGCAACACTTTTATCATGTTAGAAGTGAAGAGAAGAATTTATGGAGCGAAAAATATCGGTCAGATTCCAACAATGGAAAGATGACCCGAATCGTAAACCCCTTCTCCTGTATGGTGCAAGGCAGGTTGGAAAGACATACTCAGTACTTGATTTTGGAAAAACACACTACGCGAATGTAATCTATGTAAATTTCGAGGCAAATAGAGAGGCAGCAAACATCTTTGCCCGTGATTTGAATCCTGACAGAATTGTTAAGGAACTCTCCGCATTATACGGACAGACGATACTTCCTTCTGATACGCTCCTCTTCTTTGATGAAATCCAGGTATGCGAGCGGGCACTGACATCCCTGAAATATTTCTGCGAAGATCAGATCGATTATCACATTATCGCCGCAGGAAGCCTCCTTGGAGTTGCCCTGAACCGGGAGCATTACTCATTTCCCGTTGGGAAGGTCGAGATGATATCCCTCTACCCGCTCGATTTTGAAGAGTTCTTGTGGGCAAATGGAAGGAGCGAACTTGCGGATCTGATCAGAGAGTCATACAATTCCAATACCAGAATGTCACTGCATGAAACAGCTCTCGATCTCTTCCGGCTCTACCTTGTGGTTGGAGGGATGCCGGGTGCTGTACTTGAATACAGAGAGCGGGAGGACCCGGACCACCTTCACTCTGTTCAGAAAAATATCAGTGATGCCTATATCGCAGATATGGCAAAATACGCAGCTCCTGGAGAGACTGCACGAATTATGGAGGTATTTCGGAGCATACCCGCCCAGCTTGCAAAACCCAATAAAAAATTCCAATACCGTGTCATCAAATCCGGGGCACGTGCGAATGCCTATGAATCATCGCTCAACTGGCTGAAAGAATCAGGGATAATTATCATCTGCAATAAAGTCAATGAAGCTGTACTGCCATTAACGGTTCATCATGATCCATCGTTTTTTAAGATCTATATGACGGATACCGGTCTCCTTTGCGCTCATTTCAGCGTACCCGCACATCTTATTCTGCAGAATAGTAAACAACTGGATACCATCAAAGGGATCCTGACAGAAAACTATGTCTGCTTCGCACTCCGTGTCGCCGGATATACCCCCTATTACTGGGAATCGAAGGGGAGTGCAGAGGTCGATTTTGTTATTCAGAGCAGAGCTGGCAATATCATCCCAATTGAAGTGAAATCTTCAGGAAACGTCCGCTCAAAAAGTCTCACACAATTCACAGAATACTATCATCCTGAATATGCAATCAGGATATCTTCAAAAAATTTTGGACTGGATAATGAGATCAGATCAGTTCCGCTCTATGCAGTCCACTGTATCAGCGATTGATGGAACCTGAAAAAAAAAACATTCGTGGTATGGAGGACGCCCGGAAGATACAGCTCTATCTTCCTCCTACCTCCTCCCCCTTCCTCCACGACACCATCGCCGTCCTCCTGACCGACCTCTCATGGAACTTCCCTTCATCATCCTTTTCAAGCCGCTCTTTGAAATGCCTGGTAACCAGATCAAGATCAGGAAAATCCGGCGCATGCATCGTGATCCAGTGTTTCGCCGCCTCCTCAGGGGAATCGTACACCGTCTCCCAGAGGGCCCGATAGATCCTGATATCGGCATAGATCCCATAATCATGCAGGATATTCACCAGAAAAAGTGCATCCGGGTATCCGACCTGCCGGGTTGCCTCCTCCCCATGAACTGCGGTATAGAGTGCCATCTCCTGAGGCTCCCGCCATTCACCCATATGCCAGAAGAGATGAACCGACCTTTTTGCAGCCGCATCCAGCTTTAAAAGTGCCGACCCGACATCATAAAAGCCGAGGGAGAATGCGGCGATCACAACATCATGCACCGGGATATCCACCCCGACTTCTACATCCTCCCACCGCTTCACCACACAGGTGTAGTTCGCCCTCCCCTCTGCTTCCATCCGATCCCTCAGATGGCCAAGCATCCCCTCAGACGAATCAAGAGCCGTCACATGAGAGACCATACCTGCAATCGGCACCGCAAGCCTCCCAGTCCCCGCACCCATATCAAGAACAGTATCTGTCGGGCGGAGATCAAGGAGTGCCATCTCCTGTTTCGTCGACTCCTTCTCATCACGGGTAATCCGGTTGTATGCATGTGCCTTCTTATTCCAGATCGAGCCCGGATCCCGGTCCTTCTCGACACGGGGGCGGGAACTGACATGGATCGCCTTCCAGAGTTCGTTCCAGTTGATGATCGATTGCATAGGTATCCCCTCTCCGTATGGAGTAAAGAAATGCTCGGTTATGCTACCCCATCTGATCATGGCAGAACAATTATACTATCTGAGATATACTCCATCATTGGTGAAGAGAGATGGATGCAACACGAATATCCTATCATGAGTCTGTGAAGAAGGTCTATGAACGGCTGAAGGCAGACGGCATGTCAAATGTCTGGGATAGGTACGAGGCCCAGGGGCTCGGTTCAAACCCTGATGTCAGATGCAAGTTCTGCATGGGCGGAGTCAGGTGTGACTTCTGTTCAAACGGCCCCTGCCGTGCAGATGCTGCATCTGACAAACGCGGCGTCTGCGGCATATCGGCAGACGGAATGGCGATGCGAATGATGCTCCTTCGAAACGTGATGGGTGCATCGACCTATCACTACCACTGTGAAGAGACGATTCGGACTCTCAGAGAGGCAGCAGCAGGCAAAGGACCATTTAGAATCACTGAACCACAGAAGCTCGCCGCCTTCTCCGCCCGCCTCGGAATCAAAGCAGACGTAAAAACTCTCTGTGATTTTCTGCAGGAAGACTTCCATCGCAGGTCTCACGAAGAGAGCAGGATAGTCGAACTCCTCGCACCAGATGAACGCAAAAAGGTCTGGCGGGAGATTGGGATCTTCCCGGGTGGCATCTACGGCGAGATGGTACTTTCTACCGGATCATCGCTGACCAGTGTAGACGGCTACTATGTCTCACTTGCCAAAAAAGCGATGCGTCTTGGAATTGCTATGGCCTACGAGAGCCAGATAGTCCTTGAATCCCTGCAGGATATCCTCTTTGGAATCCCAAGGCCCCATGAGGTGCAGGTGGACCTCGGTGTCCTCGATTCCGATTATGTCAACATCCTTCCAAACGGCCATGAACCCTTCCTTGGATTTGCACTGATAGAGGTTGCACGAAGGGCTGACCTCCGGAAGGAAGCTGAAGCTGCAGGTGCAAAAGGCATCCGCGTCATCGCAAATATCGAGACAGGCCAGGAGATGATTCAGCGGTGGAAGATGGATGATGTCTTCACCGGTTTTACGGGAAACTGGATCATGCAGGAGGCGGTCCTTGCAACAGGTGCTGTTGATGTCTTCGTTGCTGATATGAACTGCTCACTCCCGATGGACCCCCTCTATGCAGAAAAATACTGTTTCAAACTGGTACCGGTGAGCCAGCTCGTCGCCTTCGAAGGAGAGACTGATCGGGAGGACTATAACCCGGCAACTGCAGATGCCCAGGCAGAGAAGCTCATCCGGATGGGTATAGAGAACTACCGGAAAAGAAAGAGTTCCGTCACTCCAATAAAAGGCCTGCCAAAACGGACTGCGATTGCGGGATTTTCACCCGAAAGTATCCTCGAAGCACTCGGTGGATCGCTTGACCCGCTCCTCGACGTCATCAAAGACGGAACAATTCGTGGAGTCTGCGGCCTTGTCTCCTGTACAACACTCAGAGATCATGGTCAGGATGTACATACTGTCGCTGTGGCACGTGAACTGATCAAGCGTGATATCCTCGTCCTCTCAATGGGATGCGGATGCGCAGCCCTACAGGTCGCAGGACTTGCCTCACCTGAAGCTAAGGAGCTTGCAGGACCGGGCCTGAAGAAACTCTGCACCTCACTTGGAGTTCCACCGGTTCTCTCGTTTGGAACCTGTACAGATACCGGAAGATGTGCGGATCTGATCAAAGCCATTGCTGATGCCCTTGGTGTACCGGTCACCTCACTCCCGGTTGCAGCTGCGGCGCCTGAATACATGGAGCAGAAGGCAACGATCGATGCGATCTTCGCCCTTGCATTTGGTCTCTATACGTATGTGAACCCGATCCCAACTGTCACGGGTGCACCAAACCTCGTGAAGCTCTTAACTGAAGACCTCAAAGGAATAACCGGAGGCATCCTTTCAGTCGAGCCGGACGCTGTGCTGGCAGTAGATGGGATCGCCGCACATATAGAGGAAAAAAGGAAGGAACTAGGTATATGAGTGATGATCTCAAAGGAAAAGTAATTCGCCTGGACGAACTCGTCGAGTATCAGGACGGAACAGTTGCAAGCAGAATGGTGATCAAACAGCCGCGTGGCAACATCACCATCTTCTCATTTGACGAAGACGAAGGGCTCTCGGAACATACGGCACCCTTTGACGCCCTCGTTACCATCCTTGACGGCGAATGTGAAGTCTGGCTGGAAGGAAAGACCTTTCTGATGAAAACAGGCGACACCATCATCTTCCCGGCAAACGCCCCTCATGCACTCTCGGCGATAACCCGATTCAAGATGATGCTCACCATGATCAGGGAGTGATCAGATGCCAGACGAAGGAGAGTATTGCACCGTCTGTGGCGGAACCCCCCCGGATAAGATCCTGATCAAGCGGATTATGGTCGATGGGAAGGAGACCGGGATCGATAAACTCGAATGGATCATTGAGGAGGTACAAAAGCTCACAATAACAGACTCTATAAAAATCGGTGATGAACTGATGCTCAGGGTGAGCCAGTTCAACTATATCCCGACAAAGAAGAAGGAGGCATACCGGGAGGCACTCCTTGCAGAGTACCGCCGGGCTCCCTAAACGAGATGAATGGATTGGTATTCCATCAGGGGGGTCGAATATGACTCCCCTCGAACGAAACGGATGCCAGTCAGATCTTCGATCTCAATGACTTCTCCATCCTCTTTTGAAGCTCCGGAGAGCAGGAGATGATCCTTCTCAGAGACGAGATGCAGGTTCCGGATCTCATCAGAGAGCGGAGCTTTATAGGTCACATCAAGTTTATTATCTGATCTCTGCCAGCTGCCGATGACCATGACAGGATGACCGGGTTGCCTGGGGTCATCAAGAGCCATAAACCAGACATACGCTGTACCATCATGATTGAACTGGAAGAAGAAGACCGGATATCCTGATTCATGCACCCATGTCCCTTCATATGAGGTGATTGTCTGTGACTCCCCTGCATCACCGACACAGCCTGCGGTGAGGATAAGGAGGAGGGAAATAAGGAAGAGATGCCACTTCATATGATTAAGGTAAGCCATCAGATCGTAATACCCTTCGTATCTGAGAGATCAATTCGATCTCCGGGTGCAAGAACGGCCACCTTCATATCTGTCGTCTTCTCAATCGCATTTTTGAACCGGATCGGGTCCTGCTCAATCTTTTCCCAGGTATTATAATGGATCGGGATGACAAGGGGGGCGCCGATGTACGATGCAGCGATCATCGCCTCATCCGGCCCCATCGTGAACCGCCCCCCAATCGGCAGCAGGGCAACATCAGGATGGTACAGATCACCTATGAGCTTCATATCCGAGAAGAGAGCGGTATCACCTGCATGATAGACCGTAATACCGTCCATTCTGATGACATATCCTGAAGCCGACCCTCCATAATAGCCGCCTCCGGCATCCTCAAGCCACGAGGAATGTATCGCCTGAGTCATAACAATATGAATACCATCAACTGTAATCCCGCCACCGATGTTCAGCGCTTCGGCGGGAACTCCTTTTGCAATAAGGTACTTTGCAAGTTCATTCGGGGCGACTGTCGGCTTTTTCAGTGTAACAGTCTCTCCAAGATGATCTGCATGGGCATGCGTCACACAGATAAGATCAGCATCTGGCGGGAGTTCCCCGGAAGGGATGAAAGGATCAATGAGAATCCGTCGGGATCCCTCGAGTAAGATGCAGGAATGCCCAGGATATGTCAGATACATATGATGATATCTGGGGAGAGAATAAAAAAAGCTAGCTGAGATCGATCATCTCAGCTTCACTGATATCAATCGAATCACCAAGACTGTCGCGGGTGACACCAAGCGTCATCTGTTCGCTCAGGTCACGATCCTCCATCACATCACGGATGCGTTCGAGGTAGGGATCCAGTGTGGTGTCTTTCTGTTCATCAAGGACATGCCTGTACTCCCTTAATGTGGAGGGGCTTATCCCAAGGCGTTCTGAGATATCCTTCATTGTGAGATCCTGTGCAATCAGATCATCAAGATTTGCTGGATCAAACGGCATCTTGAAGTCAAGATCCCGAAAGAGCTTGAGCCGTACACGGGCTCGGGCAACCGTCTTTGAGAGTTTCTCATCACCCAGACTTCTGGCAATCTCAGTATCATTTTTGCCCACATGATAGAGGGAGATCAGACGCGCGAGCTGGATAGGTTCGAGTTTGGTTTTAAAATACCCCCTATCAAGTATCTCTCTCATGATTAGAGCAATCTCCCGCTCGACAGCATCCTGATCGCGTAAGGTCCCGTGGATCTTCTTCATCGGCTCGACGATCTTCGTTTTATTGGTTATATCGGCGAAGAGCTTGAGAAGATCTTTTTGTTTCGTACTGGTAGCCATTGTATATCGACCTGATTATTCCAATCTTCACATCTCATCGGGCTCTTACCATAAATAGTTTCTCAAGACTGCCATTACCACAATCATATAAAATACTTCGCCATCCAATAGGTGAGGAAGAATCGTGATTCCAATGGTGGATGTATATGAGAAGGTGATCGATCTCTCACGGCGCAGGGGTTTTGTCTGGCCGTCAGGGGAGATCTACGGGTCTGTTGCAGGTTTTATCGATTATGGCCCTCTTGGCGCGATGATGAAACGTCGGATCGAAGATATCTGGCGTGACTTCTATGTTGTGAGAGAAGGGTATTACGAGATTGAATGCCCGACGATCGGGATAGAACCGATCTATATTGCATCAGGTCACATCAAAGGCTTTTCAGATAAGATGTTCCAGTGTCCTCACTGCAATGAGTTCTTCCGTGCAGACCATGTTGCAGAGGAGTATAGTATCCGCAACGCTTCATCACTCAGCAAACATGGATTGATGAGAGCATTAACGGATCAGAACTGCATCTCCTGTAAGAAACCTCTTGGAGAGGTTGAGGTCTTTGACTTTAACCTGATGTTCAACACTTCGATCGGACCCGGTGGCAGCCGTAAAGGGTACCTCCGTCCCGAAACCGCACAGGGGATCTTCACAGATTTTGGCAGACTCCTCAGGTTCTACCGTGATACACTTCCCTTTGGAACCATCCAGATCGGACGATCCTACAGAAACGAGATCTCACCAAGACAGGGTATGATCAGGCTCCGTGAGTTCACCCAGGCCGAAGCAGAGATCTTCGTCCATCCGGATCAGAAAGACCATCCGAACTTCGCCCGGTATGCCAACTATGAGATGCCGCTATGGGGCATGGACCATCAGGAGGGGAGACTCGATCCGGTGGTTGTACCGATGTCCGAAGCAGTTGAAAGCGGGCTTGTTGCAAATGAGTATGTCGCATACTACCTCGCCCTCACCCATGAGTTTATGCTGAAAATTGGTGTTGATAAGGATAAGATCCGGTTCCGCCAGCACCTTCCTGACGAGCGTGCCCATTATGCGGCAGACTGCTGGGATGCGGAGTACTTCTCATCACGGTTCGGATGGGTTGAGGCGGTCGGGATTGCTGATCGTACCGACTATGATCTGGAGGCGCATGCGAAGGTGAGTGGTGAGAAGATGACCGTCTTCATACAGTATCCAGAACCCCGCCTTGAGCAGAAGAGGACGATAGTGCCGAAGATGGGGCTCCTTGGCCCAAGGTTCAAGACCAGAGCCAAAGAGGTTGGAGAGAAGATCGCCGCTTCACATCCACGGGAGCGGGGGACATACATCATACTTGACGAGGAAGAGGTTTTCATTGAGAGGGAACTCTTCGATCTTCGGGATGAAGAGGTGCTTGTCAGGGGAGAAGAGGTGCGTCCGCATGTCATTGAACCATCATATGGAATTGACAGGCTCTGTTATGCGGTCCTCGAACATTCGTTTTATCAGGATGATGTGGAAGGGGAAGTCAGGACTGTGCTTCGCCTTCCGCCAATCGTTGCACCGGTCAAGGTTGCAGTCTTCCCACTGATGACACGTGACGGATTAGAAGAGATTGCACGCGGGATCACCGATGCAATCAAAAAAGAGGGAATCCTTGCCGAATATGACGACTCGGGTGCAATAGGAAGGCGATACCGGAGACAGGATGAGATCGGTACACCATTTGCAATCACCGTTGATTATGATTCAAAAGAGGATGGAACCGTCACGCTCAGGGAACGCGACAGCATGCAGCAGATCAGACTCCCGATACAGGATCTCCCGGAGACCATCAGAAAATTAATCAAAGGAGAGATGCAGTTCAATAAGGCCTGAGAATGCAGACGATCCAGCACCCGTTCATCAAACAGGATACCGTAGAGTCACGGCAGTACCAGCTCGCAATTGCAATGCAGGCGCTTGAAGAGAATACGCTTGTGGTGCTCCCGACAGGCCTTGGAAAGACTGTCGTCGCCCTCCTCGTTGCGGCCTCACGTCTTCTGAATGCGGGAGGGCGGGTGCTCATCCTCGCCCCGACAAAACCTCTTGTTGAACAGCATCTGACATTCTTTGAACGAACGCTTGAGCTTCCGGATAAACAGGAGGGGGACTGTGTCAGCTTTACAGGAAACACCCCTCCGAAGAAGAGGAGTGATCTCTTTGAGAGGAGCAGATTCTGTTGTGCAACACCACAGGTGATACAGAACGATATCATCAATGGCAGGTACTCCCTCTCTGATGTTTCCCTCTTAATCGTTGATGAATGCCATAGAGCTGTTGGCAACTATGCATACACCTATCTTGCCGAAGAGTACATGCGGACAGCAAAAAAACCTCTGATACTCGGGATGACCGCCTCTCCGGGAAGTCAGGCATCACGGGTCTCTGAGGTCTGCACCCACCTCGGCATCACGAATGTCGAAACCCGTGATGAGACCGATCCGGATGTCCTCCCCTATATCCATGAACGTACAGTGGAATTCATCCAGGTTGAGCTGCCGGTTCCGCTAAAACGTATCGTCCAGATCATCGAAGGGATGATCGACAGCAGGATCGGTGCTCTGGCAGGACTCGGGTATTCTCTCCCAAAGCGGGAGGGACTCTCGATGAAAGCCCTATCAGATCTCAATACAACGATCCAGGAACGGATAGCAGCAGGCGATGCAACCGCCTACCAGGCCGCCTCCCTCTATGCCGAGATCATGAAACTCCGGCATGCAGTCATCCTCGCTGAATCACAGGGATCAATCGCACTCAGTTCTTACCTACAAAAGCTCGATTCCGAAGGCCGTTCAAAGAAGGGAAGCAAAGCAAGCCAGAGGATGGTGAAGGACTACCGCTTCTCCGAAGTGATGAGGATCGTATCAGGTCTTTCAGGAGAGATCCACCCAAAAGCAGGCATCGTCGCCTCGATCATCAGAGATCAGCTCATCAATGTCCCGGAGAGCAAAATCATCGTCTTTGCAAGTTACCGCGACTCTGTCTCGATGCTTGTACAATTCCTCTCTGAAGAGGGGATAACCGGCTGCAGGTTTGTTGGTCAGGCATCAAAGCAGAAAGATAAGGGGCTCTCACAGAAGAAGCAGATCGAAGCGATCCAGAGATTCCGGGGGGGAGAATACCCTGTTCTTGTTGCTACCTCCGTCGGAGAAGAGGGGCTTGACATACCTGCGACCGATCTCGTCATTTTTTATGAAGCAGTCCCATCTGAGATCCGCAGTATCCAGCGGAAAGGGAGAACAGGACGAAGTGGTAAAGGGAGCATCATCGTCCTCGTCACCAAAGGCACATCAGATGAAACATTCCGCTATGTAAGCTCCCGGAAGGAGAAGGCGATGGCAAGCGGCGTCAGACGCCTCCAGAATCGATCTGACAGGGATGAGATACAGTCAGTCATCGAGAGCTTCACCCCTGCTGATGAAAGCGCTACTACCCCTGACGAAGTATCTGGATCGAATGAGCCCCCTCTCTGATCGTCTGCATATAGATCAGGCACCGGGTCGGATCAGGCTCATCAACCATACGCCGGCAGAGGATTGTGATCGCATCCATAATCGAATTCTCAGGATTTGATGGTGTTGCAGAGGATTTCTGGGGCATATCTACCGTTTTTTCAGGTGTGACCACCGCAACAGGAACGGGTTCACCCTGCTGCGATGCGTCCTCAGCACATACCACACAGAACCGTTCACCCTTATATTCAAAGAGCGGTGCATGGCAGACCGGACAGGTCTTTGCAAGCATTTTACCTCCTTTCAGAAGATATTCAGCCATTATTACATCCATTTCTCTCATAGTACCAGATACCATGGGTAATGAAGAGATAAAGAGATCACTATCAAACTCGTGAAACTATATAAACCCACGAGAAGAATACTAAAGAGCAAGATGGAGGGTTTCACGTGGCAGAAACAGACAATACAATACGGAATTGTGTACAGATTCTACAGATGATGAAGGATGATAACACGATTCCAAGGAATATCAGGCGTATCGCAGACGAGACCATGAATATTCTTCTGGATGAGAAGAACACACCAGGTCTTCGTGCGGCAACAGCGATCTCAAAGATCGACGAGGTCAGCAGTGACCCGAACATGCCGGTGCATGCACGAACACGGATCTGGGAGCTCGTATCACAACTTGAGTCAGTACCACTCGATTAAGGGGCAATCGTAAGAATGACACTCCGCTCCCGTGTGGAGCGGATATCCAGCTCACACAGTATTACCTGTTGCCATCTCCCAAGGATAAGTCTCTTTTCCGCAACAGGAATAGTAATTGACGGACCGATGAGGGCCGCCCTGACATGGGATCGGCCATTTCCATCTCCCCACCGTTTGTCATGTGCATACGCAGCCTCTTCAGGAGCGATACGCGAGAGTGCATCCCCAAGATCTGCTACTGCTCCCGGCTCATACTCTATTGTTGTGAGCGCAGCGGTTGATCCCGGGACAAAAAGATGAACAAGTCCGGTTACAATTCCACTCTTTAAAACAGCCTCAGAGACGAAAGGGGTGATATCTATCACATCCCCTTCACCAGAGGTCTTCAGATGCAGTGTCGTCTGATACATTAGAGAGGGGTGTACCCTCAGGAGAACCTATTCTTTTTGATCGTCCTCTTCTTTCTGATCATCCTCATCAAGAGGAGTCTGCATCTCTGCAGTGACGATCGCAAACCCGGTCACTCGATCACCATCGTCAAGCCTGATGATCCGAACACCACGGGTACTCCTTTTCTGGATCGCAATCTCGTCAACTCTTGTTCTTATGACTATGCCTGATGCCGTCATGACGATGATCTCATCGGTATCAGAGATTGCCCGGGAGGCGACGACCATCCCGGATCTGACATCGGTGACAATATTCCGAACACCGAGTGTTCCCCTGCCATGGCCACGGAACTCTTCAAATTCAGTCCTTTTGCCATAGCCGTTCTCGGTGATCGTCAGAAGATGATCAAAATTGATTACAGTGACCGCCTGAAGATTATCTCCATGCCGAAGCGAGATACCCCTGACACCCATTGCACCCCTGCCGACAGCCCTGACCGTCTCTTCATGGAACCTGAGGCTCTGTCCATGACGGGTCGTCAGTACAAGTTCGCAGGCTCCATCAGTGCATTTCACATCAACGAGTTCATCTCCATCCCTGAGTTTGATGGCATTAATGCCGGTCTGCCGTGGATGAGAGAACTGATCGAGGCCGATCTTTACAACCGTTCCATTCCTCGTTGCAAAGAAGAGGAAGTGATCACTCCTGAAGTTCGCAACCGGTATGACCGCCTGGATCGATTCATCATTGATGTTAAGGAGGTTAACGATGGCCTTCCCACGGGAGGTCCGTGACCCTTCAGGGATGTCATAGACCTTCAGCCAGTACGCCTTGCCTTTATCTGAGAAGCAGAGGAGGTAATCATGGGTTGAAGCAACAAAGACCGATCCGATACAGTCCTCTTCCTTCGTCGACATGCCGATGATCCCGCGTCCGCCCCTGCGCTGCTGCCGATAGGTATCAAGCGGCATCCGTTTGATATAATTCTGCTCGGTGAGTGCGAGGAAGACCTGTTTTTCCTCAATTAGAGCTTCTTTACCAAGGAAATCAGCACCCAGGGCAATCTCGGTTCGTCTGGGATCAGAGAACTTCTCCCGGATCTCACTCGTCTCCACCTTTATAACAGAAAGAATGTTGGCTTCACTTGAGAGGAGCTCCATAAGACGTGTAATCTCTTCCTCAAGAGCAGTCTTTTCATCAAGGATCTTCTGATGTTCAAGTGCTGCAAGTCTCCGGAGCTGCATCTTCAGGATAGCATCCGCCTGAACCATATCCAGACCAAAACGGTCAATTAAGGCTACACCCGCCTCTTCGGCAGATGGTGACGCCCTGATGGCTGCGATCACTTCGTCGATCCGATCGAGGGCGATTAAGAGTCCAAGGAGGATATGGAAGCGATCACGGGCTTTCTGCAACTCAAACTCTGTCCGCCTCCGTACAACTTCTACCCTGTGAGCGAGGAAATGACGGAGGATATCGGTGACCGGAAGCACCTTCGGCTGCCCGTCAACGATCGAGAGGTTGATCACGCCGAAGGTAGTCTGAAGCTGGGTATGTTTGTACAGGAGATTTAAGACCACCTGTGCATTGATCCCCTTCTTCAGTTCGATGACGACCCGGATACCATCTTTATCAGACTCGTCACGGAGGTCGCTTATCCCTTCGATCTTCTTCTCCCGAACGAGTTCTGCGATATTCTCGATCATCCGGGCCTTATTGACCTGATAGGGGATCTCGGAGATGATGATCTTTTCAGTATCACGTTTGCCGGTCTCAACCTCGGCAACCCCACGAACAATGATACGCCCATACCCGGTGGTATAGGCATTCATGATGCCCTCAGATCCCATAATCTGCCCTCCTGTTGGGAAGTCAGGTCCTGGCATAATCGAGAGGATATCCTGAATCGAGAGATCAGGCGTCTCAATGAACCGTTCAAGGAGTGTACAGACCTCCCCGAGGTTGTGTGGCGGCATATTCGTTGCCATCCCAACAGCAATACCGCTCGTTCCATTCACAAGGAGGTTTGGAATTTTCGCAGGGAGGACCGAGGGCTCCTTTGTAGACCCATCAAAGTTCGGTATGAAATTAACCGTATCCTTCTCGATATCGATCAGGAGCGCCTCTGCCACCTTTGTGAGGCGGGCCTCGGTGTATCGCATTGCAGCAGCAGAATCGCCATCAATCGATCCGAAGTTCCCCTGCCCCTCAACCAGCATGTACCGGTATGAGAACGGCTGAGCCATCTTGACGAGGGTGTCGTAGATGGCAGAGTCGCCATGGGGATGGTAATTCTCCATCGTTGCGGCGACCGCTTTGACGGATTTTCTGAATGGTTTGTCAGAGGTGTTCCCTGACCCCCACATCGCATAGAGTGTTCGTCTGTGAACCGGTTTTAACCCGTCACGGATATCGGGGATGGCACGTCCGATGATGACGCTCATCGCATAATCGATGTAGCTCTTCTTCATCTCATCTTCGATCGCAACCTTGATCACTCGTGCAGCCGGTGCAACTGACTCTTCAGATGTCAAGGTTCTTCACCTCCCCTGCATGTCGTTTGATGAAATCTTTTCTGGCAGAAACATTCTCACCCATCAGCTTCTCAAAGATATCGTTTGCATGGATCGCATCTTCGATCCGAACCTGCTTCAGTA
>NZ_JAUSCG010000026.1 GCF_030651615.1 Methanocalculus sp. | reverse complement strand
TAGAATGTGGGATCACCTGCTATTATGACATCAGGGTTCCATCGGGTCACCTGCTCCATCGAAACCGATGTCTGTCCAACACCGGGAAGAATAGCACAGTCTGCCACATTAATCCCGCCTGCCACATCGATCAATTCCGAGTGGAAAGATCCGGTTGGATCGGTCAGAAGCCCTTTTGGTCCTTCGGCATAATAGACCCGTACCAGCTCATCTTCAGGAAGATCAGATACACGATCAGTAACAGTTGTAACTACTCTCCGATAGAACTCCACCAGCTCATCTGCCTTCTCTTCTTCACCAAGGAGGTTACCAAGGAAGAGAATTGCGTCATCATAACTCCTTGAATTTCTGGCTTCCAGCACACCAACAACAGGAATATCACCAAATACCTGCTGATGTTCTTCGAGCACAGTTGCAAAATCGCCTATGCCCTCACCTGCAATGATGATATTAGGATTCATTGACATGAATATCTCATAATTTCCGGTCTGCTTGCCAAACCATCCGCCGATGTTTGGGAGGGAAAGGAACTCGTCCGTCATATATACCCTGCCGTTGATCTTATTTGGATTCATATTGATCCCGATAAGTTTCTCTGGCGCAAGTGCATAAACGACAAATGTGGTCATTGGAACGGTACTGATGATCCGGTCAATCTTCACTGGAATCTCCAGTGTTCTCCCTGACATATCCGTGATGGTTCTGGTCGAACCTACTGTAGAATCAGTCACCGTAGAGGGGCTGACACAACCGGAATAGAGAACCGTAAGGCAGAGCAAACCAAGAATAGCAATTGTGATGCATGATCTTCTTATATCCATAATTCACCAGATTTTTCTTTTACTCTAAGAGACATACCATTTTTACGAACATTTAACCCTTCATTCCACCACTCATAATACCCCCAGACAAACAACAGTGTTCTTACATTATCCTCTTCCCCCGGCAATCACAGTCACAGCTGGTGTTCCCCTGCACGGGGGGTGCTCTTTTTCATGGCACCGGCACGTCCCTGACCGATGAGGTACACAGACATGGCGTCCTACATCAGGACTGTAGGTGATCGATACATCCACTCCATATGTCTTTCTCAGATTCTCCTCTGTCACAACATCTTCCGCAAGGCCATATGCCATGAACGAACCATACTGCATGATGGCAACGTTATTCGAGCTGAGAAAGGCATGATCCGGAAAATGTGAACTCATAATCACAGAGAGACCCGTCTCCACCAGTTTATCGATGATCTCAAGCACCCGGATCTGATTACCAAAATCAAGGTGAGACGTCGGTTCGTCAAGGAGCAGGAGAGACGGATCCTGCGTTAAGGCCCGGGCAATAACCGCAAGCTGGTACTCCCCGCCTGAGATCTCATTCACCGGATTTTCTGCAATCTTTCTGATTCCAACGAGATCGATCTTCTCTTCGGCTTTTCTGTAGTCCTCCTTTCCAGGCGAGGAGAAGGCCGGAAGATGCGGAGCCCTTCCCATCAGGACGAAATCCCGAACCGAAAAGGGAAAAACGATCTCATGAGCCTGTGGGACATATCCTATCTTCCTTGCAATATCAACCGGCTTAATTTTCACCATATCCTTCCCACAGAGATGTATTGATCCGGAACAGAGGCGGTTTAGATTCGCAAGGCACCGGATAAGAGTGGATTTTCCAATCCCATTTGGTCCAAGGATACAGAGCACCTCGCCTGTTTGAATCGAGAAAGAGATATCTGAAAAGATCGATGATCCTCCGGGATAGGTAAAACCGGCATCCACCACTTCAAGGATCATGTCCACCCCACCGAACGTTTACTCAACAGATATGCAAAGAATGGGGCCCCGATGATAGCTGTGAGGATTCCAAGAGGGATCTCGGCCATTGTCAGATTTCGGGCAACAGTATCAATAATGAGCAGATAGGATGACCCAAGCAGAAAAGAGACAGGAATCAGTTTTTTATTATCCGGTCCGACAAGCATACGACCAAGATGGGGGACAACAAGACCAACCCAGCCTATTATTCCAGCAATACATACTGCTCCGGCAGTGATTAACGTTGAACAGAGGATGATGACCTGCGACATCCGTTTTGTATCGATCCCAAGCGTCCGTGCTTCATCATCACCAACAGCAAGCAGATTGATACGCCACCTGAGAAGGATGAGTACCGCAGTCGCAATGAGAAGTGGGGGGGCGATGAAGAGAAGCTCGGTATATCGGACTGATGCGAGGCTCCCCATCAGCCAGAAGGTGATCGCGGGGAGTTTATCATAGGGATCTGCGATATATTTGGTAAATGAGATTAATGCGGTAAAGAATGCCCCAACAATAATACCGGATAAGACAAGGACAAGGGTTGGTGTTCTCCGATAGAAACTACTCAGAATATAGGTGATCGTAACCGCAAGAATGCCAAAAGTGAATGCCGATACCTGGATCATCAGTGATCCCGCCGACAGGATGAGAGCAAGTGCAGCACCAAATCCTGCTCCTGAAGATACACCCAGAATATCAGGAGAAACCAGGGGGTTTTTAAAGAGACCCTGGTATGCTGCTCCGGCAATGGCAAGCCCACCTCCCACCAATACTGCTGCAATCACCCTTGGTAATCGAACCTGATATATCACATTCTCTTCTGCTATTGTCCAGTCAGGATAGATATGAACGATATGCTCAGGCAGCAGGTTGATAATCGGTGCGATGAGAAGTTTAATGACATGAAACGGTGAAATCTCGTAATGACCAAGAAAGAGGGATACAACAAATAGAATGGGGAGTGTCCCATAAATCAAGAGTGTGCTGACGATCTTCCCTGTCAGAAAAGGTCTTATAATCAGATAGTTATTTGAAATATGATGCGAAATCGATACCATGTCTCCTCCATAAATTGAAATAACAGCCTATACTCCGGCATGATCCGAAGACATTTCATCTACGTTCACCCATGCATCTATTGGAATATACGTCTCCGATACAGATGTGGAGCGCATATAACAATTCTCAACAGACCATACATCACCATTCACTCTCCTGTGGAAGAGGTAATCCCGCATTTTGAAATGACCCTCCCTACATCAGAGTATACAAGAGGTCACCGAATCAATTTATAAATATTACTATTTTGAAATGGTAAATAATTATTATTTAACAACATACTCATTTCCAGATTAAGTTACTCCGTCTTAATCATCGTGCTGTATACGCTCATGGTTGAATACATGCAACAGAGCAGTGATCAGATACACTCAAACAGTGTATTATAGCGAGTTTAATCGAATTAACTACGATACTACGGCAGGATCGGATCTCTCAACACACAATAGATAAAGTGAACACTATAAACCCAGCTCAAATTAACTGAGAATTCAATTATAGAGTGAACGAATCCGGGTAGCCATCTGATCATCATCAGAACGCGCTTCTCCCGGAACAGGAAACGATGGTGCATACACAATAAAGCATTACCAGCCTGTCAAAAGGATCCAGAACAGTATAATCAGAAGGATACCTGCAAGAACCCTTACCCAGAGAGGGATATCAAACCGCGTTTCGCCTTCGGAATCAGCAGGCACATCCGGGTGCGGCATCTCCTCCTCACTCTCGACGATGAACGCTCCCCGGTACCCGCACCGCTTGCACCGGTACTCAGATCCCAGATATCCGCCTGCCGCCTGGTACAGGTCACTGCTTCCGCATTGAGGGCATCGTCGCATACATGCAAATCACACCGGAGAGACCATCAATCTTCCCCTGAAAAAAGACGACTCGTAGAGAGATGATGCCTCAGAGTGACTCATAGGGTTCATCACCCACCGGAGTAATCCGGTGTCAGCACGAGATTCTCGTCATCGGCACCGTTTTGCGTACTCTTTCGCAGCCGCAGCCGGATCTGCCGCAGTATAGATCGCCCGGCCGACGATCACCCCGTCTACGAGTTCTTTCACATCTTCTGGAGCCGCACCCTGTGCACCGACACCCGGCGAATAGATCTTCTTCCCTCCGATGATCGCACGGAGTGCCGCAACACGGGCGGGCCGGGTCGCAGGTGCGATGATCCCATCAGCTCCCGCGGAGACCACCATCTCACAGAATGCCTCGGCAACACCTCCGGAAAACCATTCCGCACCTCCGGGATGACTCATCTCACAGACGACGAAACACTCTCCACCGTGTGCATGAGCAGATTCGACACAGGCGAGGAGCGAATCTCTCCCGGGAAACGCATGGCAGATGATTGCAGAACATCCAGCTTTGAAGACCTGATCGCAGATGAGTGTATTTGTATTTGGGATATCCGCCACTTTGAAGTCTGCGATCACGGGAACACCGAGTGCCGCAATTTCTCCTGCGACTGAAAGACCGGCTGAAAGGACGAGCGGGTACCCGATCTTGATCGCATCAAGGTAAGGAGCAGTCGATTCTGCAATCGCCATCGCCTCATCCCGGGATGTGGCATCGAGGGCGAGGATGAGGGCGCTCATTGCCCCAGCCTCTCAAGGGTTGCTGCAATAATAAGCGGCAGGGTGATCGTCGCATCACCATACACCGTCATCGCACGTGCTTCTTCTGTGATCTTTCCCCAGGAACGAGCCTCATCAAGCGTTGCTCCGGAGAGACCTCCAAGATCAGGGCGATCACCCGTTAGCTGGACCGCATAGGAGAACCCGTTCTCGGTCATCAGCATGCTCTGGAAGATGAAGTTCTTCGGAACACCGCCGCCGACGATGAACGCACCCGCACGCTCTGCTGAGAAACATCGGTTCATGAGCGAGGTCATATCTGCAAACGCATCAATAGTCACCCGGTTCGTCTGCGAAAAGAGCCAGTACTGGAGCCCGACCATCGAGTCCTGAATCGCCGGGCAGTAGACCGGGATTCCTTTTCGAGCCGCGGTTGCAAGAATACCGGATTTGAGTCTCTCTCCGATGTGCTGCAGGAGATCAGAGATCGAGATGACAGCACCCTTCGGAAGTTCGGAGTACACCCTCTGCATAAACTCCTCAAAGTGCTCAAACGCCTCCGTCGGAAGGTAGACATCATAGATACGATTGATCTCTTCATGCCTGAGATCGACATCGTCGCAGATCTCTGTTCCATGATAATGGTGGCACCCGATCGCCTCGATGATATCATGTGTCAGGTTTGCACCTGTAGAGACGAGAATATCGATATACCCGCATTCGAGGAGATCTGAGACGATACCTCCCATACCGGCAGGAACCATCGCACCGGCTAGCCCGAAGAACCGGGTCGTCAACGGATCCGAGAACATCGCCTCGGTGATTGAGACCGCTTCTGCAAGCGATCCTCCGTTATATGCTCCTGCCTGACCCATTGCATCAACAAGCTCTCCGACACTCATTCCCGGACGGATATGCATCTGTCGAACCGGATCTGTACATTCGTGTGTCATCCTCACCCGACCTTCAATAGCATATTGTATCAAAGAGGAATAAGTCCTTACCTCACACAGGCAGATGATGCGTTTGGGAAATTTTATATCTGCACAATGAAATGCGAAAGATAGATAGTATCAAAGGTTAACCGGAGAAACTACGCCTCGCCTGAAGTCAAACCACCCGGTCGTACAAGCTCATCAGGCACCCGGATCACAAACTTCGCCCCCTGACCAGAGACACCCTCCTCGGTGATCGACATTCTGCTGATCCTGAGGATCTCCCGTGCGAGGAAGAGACCAAGACCGGTATTCTTCCCAACACCACGGTCAAAGATACGTTCCTTATCTGCATCCAGAATCCCGCATCCGTCATCCTCACAGATAATTATCAGTGCACCATCCTGATCTTCAGCAGATAACCGGATACTGGTGAGCCCTTCCCCATGCCGTACCGCATTCTCGATGCAGTTTCCAATCACCCTCTCAAAGAGGGGATCAGCGAGAATCTCAACAGAGGGGAGATCAACATCTACCCGTATATCCCCAAAATCAACAGATTCCACTGCTTTTGCGGCGGCAAGCCGGATATTCAGCCAGCAGCGCCCATGTGATCCAAGCTCCTGATAGTCTTTTGTAAAGTCGATCATCCGGAGTATCCGGGTCACTGCATCCCGCATCCTGAGAGCAGCCTCATCGGGATGCACAACCGGGTCAGGACCTTCCATCAGATCAAGGTAGCCAAGGATAGTTCCTATCCGGTTCTTCACATCATGCCGGGTGATCGAGGAGAGGAGATGAAGCTTCTCATTCACGTGACGAAGAGACTCCTCTGCATTCCGCCGGTCGGTCACATCGGTGATGAACCCTTCAAGCATCAGCACCGATCCGTCATCATTATAGACTCCGTACCCCCGCTCCCAGACCCACCTGATTGCACCATCCCGCCTTCGAATCGGATATTCTTCCTCAAAGAACTCCTTCCTGAAGAGCGATCTCTCCCATCCTTTCCTAACTAAATCCCGATACTCCGGGAGGATCAGATCGTTATAGGTGACCACCCGGTTGCCGGTGAAATCGAGAGGCCGGTATCCGGTCAGATCATACACCCCTTCAGAGACGAACCACATCGTCCAGTCGAAATCATTATCACACTGGTAAACCATCCCTGGGAGTGCCCTCAGCAGTTCTGCAAGATATGCCTCCTTACGGGAGAGATCCATCCTGACCGAGACCTCCTTCATCAGGGCGTCTTTCAGCACCCTCTCCTCCCTCTTCCGGTTCGAGATATCCCGGATAACTGCAAGGGCAACCGACCGCCCACCGTGCCTCACCTGATTCAGCGTCACCTCAAGGTCGAGCAGTGTGCCATCAGATCGGACTCCCCGCCATTCGAAGATAGTCAGTTCACCTTTTTGTGTCCGTTTAAGAAGCTCGCGGACCTTGTCTCGTGAGAGTGCCCCGTCAGGCTGCCTTTCTGGAGAGATAGAACCTGCGGTCAGCCCAATCAGCCTTTCAGAAGGGATGCCGAAGAGTTCCGTTGCACGATTATTGCAGCTTGTAATAACATTTCCGTCATAGACAAGGAGTGCATCACCGGCAGACTCAAAGAGGATATTGCATAAATTATCCTGCTCCCTGAGCATATCCTCGGTTTCCCGAATCTCAGTGATAGTGATAGCCGTACTCAGAACGAGATTCACCGCCCCCTCTCTGCTCATCGGGGTCAGGACATACCTGAAATGTCCCATACCATCCGGTGTCGGATATGATGTCTCGGCCATCATCTCCTCTCCGGAACTAAAAACCCGCCTGATAGTATCCTCGATGGGCTCCATCAGTTCAGGCGGCATCCCGAGTTCACGCCAATGGCGGCCGATCATCTCCCGGTGAGTCATGCCGATCCCAAGAGCCGCTTTTCGGCTGACATACCGGAACCGGCACTCCCTGTCATAGACATAGAAGTTAACCGGTGAGTTATCAAAGATCAGATCAAGGAGTTGTTTCTGATCATGGACTTCGGGAACCAGATCATCTGTCTGCTGATCACGTACACAGCCCGTTTGTGACCTGATATCATCATTGATAACAGAAAGTGATTCATTCTGCTGCCGGAGTTCTCCTTCCGGAGCCACCCGGCTTAAACTATCCCGTAACGCCCCGATAACCCGGGAGGGATTCATGGATTCATCAGGGATAGGTGTCGCCTTCCCAAAGAGAAGGGTATTCATCCGCCGCTCAGACTCCCGCCGTGCAACAGAGCGACGTACAGCATCCGCAAGCTCCTTATAAAGCAACTTCGGATCGTCCCCTTTCCTGATATAGAAGTCTGCACCCTCGTTCAGTGCCTGGATAGCCACCTCCTCTTTTCCATGCCCTGTGAAGATGATGAACGGTATTCTCATCCCGGATGACCTGATCTCTGCAAGAAATGAGATGCCATCCATTCCAGGCATCTCATAATCAGAGATAACCGCATCAAAAGAGCCGCTCCGAAGAGAAGAGAGAGCAAAAGCTCCTGAATTGGCAGTGGTAACAGAAAAGCCCCCCCTTTCAAGGAAAATGCGTGTCACTTCCAGGTGACTCTCATCGTCGTCGACGAGGAGGACTGTTATCATAGGAGAATATCCCCCATTCAACAATAAATAACTGTCCCTTGCAGCAGAAAGAGAGGGAATTACCCCTCGCTTGCAAACCACCTGCCAGCATTCGGTGCATGCATTCTGACCTGTTCATGGAAATATTTTCCAAGAGACGGATCAGAGTCATCGATCGCCGCCTGAATTGTTCTGACAAGCCATGGGGAGAGGTCCGGACTTGTACTCAGAGAGTTCATCATGACAACGATCGCTTCATCAACTTCAATCCTGTTCTTCCATTTATATGCCATATGCCAATCTCACCAGACTGAAAATATGAGAGAGAGCATATAAATATTATTATCGTACCTTCAGACGACCATCCTTACCGGCGATCTTTCCGGCAGACCGGAGTGCATCAACCATATGCGATACCATCTCCTCATCAAGGCTGAACCGGATCGGATAGACCTCCTCATCAAGAGATATCAGTTTCGACGGCAAGGTGCCTGCAACCTCAGAAACTGATGCCGCACCCTGCTGAATAGCGGAGACGACCTCTTCTGCTAATGTCAGGAAGAGGAAGAACTGTTCAAGAAACGCAACAAAACTCTCCTCTTCAGGCTGACACTCTTCGAGAAGCCCGATCAGTTCAGACGGGTCATCACAGAATATGATGTCAATCCCTGTCGAGACCGAATATACCATCTCAGACGAGACGATCCTCTCTGCAGTTAGGTTCGCTTCAACCAGATCCTCGTGTGAGGGGAAGAGCAGAAGAGGTGCCGGCACTGCAACTTCGAGGTCACCCGGTTCGATACTCTTCTGAAGAGAGATTACACCCTCCTCTGCCTTAATAAGCCCCTTCGCCTCATAGACGATAAGGCGGGCGGCATCTTCAAGATGGGCCGCTTCATCCTCTTCTGAGAGGGGTGCATCTCCGGATAGACAGAGAGAACGGCCACCATCCTCTTCGACAGCCGAGATAATCCTGGAGAATGCCTCCTCCTCATGGTTGAGTATTCCGGATGCGAGCATGAGAGCTTCGTCATCCTCATCATCCTCAGGAGAGGCGGCATCCACACATGCCCGCAGTTGATTGATTGTACCAAAGACCATCTCTTCAGAGATGAGAGTCGGATCGACCGATAACTTCGCAGTCGTTCCCGACTTCTTCATGACACGGAGGCACTGCTGTGCATGCTCGCGTTCGTCAAATATCAGGGTCAGTCCATGTACCATACAGAAGAATTCAGTCCGTGAAGAGATGAAACCTCGCCTCTGATGCCAACCGGAACCACTCTTTCACACCTGTTTCTGTCTGGGAATGCCTGCTTCAAAGACGAGGGTGAAATATCGGGCAGCAAAGAGCGTCACTACCATATAGATGAAGAATGCCGGGATATACCCAATCAGAGAGAGCTCCATCAGGTACCCGGCCGGAACAGAGGCGAGGAGCGAGATGACAGTGTAGAAGATCACCGCTGACACATACCCTGTGCCACCGATCCTGTCGATATGTGAGAGGATCTCACCAAGTGCAAATCCATCCCGGATTCTCCCTGACCTGGCGGTTCTGATCACCCCAATCATCGAGAGAAGGATGATGATAGCATATAACAGCACCACACCGAGGATGAGGAAGAAGACCGCACCCACCTCTGAAAATATCAGCCCCCGTTCAGCATGAGAGATGAGGGTAAGAAGAGGTTCACTCTGCCAGATGATGATCATTATTGCTGCAAAGATTGGTATTGTGTAGATGAACGAGACAAGGATCAGACGAATACCATCGATCAGAAGGGAGCGTGGGTGTGAGAAGTCCGGAGCATCTGATCCTCCACGGTAGATCCGTGCCGCATATCCCATAATCAACGGAAAGATGATGACCATCGCCATAAGAACCGGAATACGGAGTGGGTGGGTCCGGATTGCCGCAACAGTAAACCGGACCGACTCCTCTGCATATGCTCCGATATCGATCATTTCTGTTGATTTACATTGATGGGATCAGATATATCTCTGACGACATCGTTCAGGATCGCAGGGGCACCCCGGCAGAGTGGGCGGGCAAGATGCCTCCTTGCAGACGGCGGCACCTCATACCAGCCGGGTGCTATCGTGCGATCTCTTCTCCGGATGACCGGATCTCTCATTCTCATACTACAAAGACGGCACTTGTACCCTTTATCAGCACCAGCCGACGTCATCTTCTTCCCACAGGACGGACAGATGGGTGCATCCCTGAAACTGATCGGATCTGCGGTGAGGACGAGGATCTTCTCGAGATTCAGTGATGAATCTTTGTAACTCCCGCAGACCACCACCCGATCTCCTGGTGCAAGTGCCCTGATGACATCCCGGAACCCTTTGGTTGGTTCATATGCCATACAGGTGAGTGAATACTCCCCATCTCTGATCAGGAGAGAGACATGCCCCCCTATCCCTGTCATCGGAAGAGAGGAGACAGTACCTGAGACGAGATATGATCTCCCCTCTTCAAGTGAACCGATAAAACCCCATATAAGATGGGCGTCAGTCCCCTGGTTCGTCTCAAAGATCGCCTCCAGTTCCGGGGTTTCGGACAGGATAAGGTGCCGTGCGAGGGAGACCCAGACCGGGTTCTCCCCACGGATTCCAAAGAGAACAGGATCAGGTGTATGGGGAACACAGACGATCGTCCTGTTCATCCGATCGACCGTATCCCAGGTATGAGGAAAGGTCACCTCCTCGGCCAGCCGAAGGGTTATTGGGTCCACCGACCGTTTCGTTCCACAAGAGGCACCCTCCCGATAGACGAGTATCTCTGATGTGGAGTCCCTGAGATCAGCTGCAATCGCAGCGGTTGCTCCAATAAGACCACGCCGGTTCTTCCACCCGGCATACCTCGCAGAGACGCCTTCACACGCGGCGATCGCCTCATCTATTGTACAGAAGCCGGTGATCGCCTGCTCTGCAAACGATGCCGGAGGACGGGTTCCTCCGCAGACAACGAGGCCGGGGTTTGTCCGGTCACAGGCGAGATCTGCGAGTTCATTGATGAGATCAGATCCGATGGCAAAGGCGAGATCGGGATCTCCCTCCGCCTCGATCGCAACTGCAGCATTGCCCCTCGTCTTCCAGATGACATTTGGGTTTAACCGGATCAGGCGGAGGGATCGGATCTGCATACCAGCTTCTGCAAGGCGGCGGGCAAGCACCGCCCCAAGGTAGGTGGTACACATGCCTTCGGGGGAGTCCGTATCATCGATCCCGATCCACATATATACAGATCTGCTCTCCCGACCCATAAGAGGAGTTGTCAGATCCTTTATTATCTCATTCCACCATGTAGGTTGTAGAAACAAGATGGTTCAGGAGCGGCTCATCCAGACGGTGGTAAGCATACTCATTACCGCCGGGTTTGATGTTTCGGAGCGGTGTACGCTTCGACCCCGGAGCTTTGACCTCCTCGCCTCAAATGTAAAGCAGCTTGTTATCATCAAGGTCGTCTCCCAGATAGATTCCGTCTCAGAAGCGGTCGCAGCCGATCTTGATATGATGGCACACCATCTCAAGGCAGTACCCCTCATCATCGGGGAGCGGGCACGTGATGCACCACTTGAGCGGAGTGCTGTCTATCTCAGATACGGCCTCTTTGCAGTGGCACCATCAACTCTCTACGATTATCTCGTCGAGAAGGTTCCCCCACTCGTCTATGCATCTCCCGGAGGTCTCTACGTCAGTATCGACAGTACA
Organism: Methanocalculus sp.; assembly: GCF_030651615.1. GTDB lineage: Archaea > Halobacteriota > Methanomicrobia > Methanomicrobiales > Methanocorpusculaceae > Methanocalculus. The sequence goes on along the minus strand of NZ_JAUSCG010000026.1, from coordinate 554 downwards.
CGACTCCGCGAGATGAGGGAACTGCATAACCTCTCCCTTGGGGATCTCGCCCATATCCTCGGGGTCTCCAGACGGACGATCAGCAAGTATGAGAGTGGGATGGGGACAACACTTGAGATGGCACTTAAACTTGAGGAGCTCTTCGATGAGGCGATCGTCCAGCCGATAGATCTCTTCATCGATCGGCCGCATGATCTCACCCATATCGAAGAGGTTGATGAGATATCACCGATATCACCGGCAGGGTACCTCAAAGAGATCGGTCTTGAACTCCATTCATTCCGGCGTGCCCCATTTCAGGCGGTCGCCCTCTTTGAAACTACAAAGATCCTCGCCTGTTTCGGATCCGCAGAGAAGACCGTTAAGCGCGCTGCACTCGTCGGAAACCTCTCACAGATCGCGCAGACCCGTTCGCTCTGCATCCTCTCAGACTATAAAAAAGAGAGAAAGATTGGAAAAACCCTTGTTATTGGTGAAGAGCAACTCTACTCAATGGAACAGGGATCGGATCTCATCGATCTGATTCCCGAGTAATGTTTATATAGAACCACAAA
>NZ_JAUSCG010000060.1 GCF_030651615.1 Methanocalculus sp. | reverse complement strand
ATGAAAGATTAAAATTGTTGGAAGCTGAACAAAATGGGCAAATTTGAGGATTTTATCGCAATTTAACGTCTATAATCGAATTATTTTATGTAAGGAGATCCATATCATTCACTTTCGCCCTCCCCACGGCGAGTATTCATATGAGTATGAGGTGACGAAGATATCATGAAGCATATGACCTTCATTTATCTGGCTCGTCGGGCAGATTCGTTCTCGAAGACGATACCCCGGCAGAATCAAAGAACAGGGAATACAATTCGACAGGGGAAATCGATTTCTCCTCATACCGGACACTGTGCAACAGATCAGATCATCATCGCCTGAGTGCATCAAAAAGATTACGCACAAATGCAATTGAGGGAAGAGTCCTGTCAGGAGTGAAAGACGACTCTTTCAGTACCTGATCAGAGTACTTGCCGGTCTTAACAAGCACCCCGAAGAGACCAGCTGCCTGTGCACCAGCGATGTCGGTTCGTATGTCATCACCGATCATCGCCGTCTCTTCAGGTGATGTGCCCATCAGTGCCAATGCTTGGAGGAAGGCATCAGGGGAAGGTTTTCCCATCACCCGCGCAGTTGTTCCGGATGCATACTCAAGAGCCGCTACAAACGGGCCCGCACCAAGGGTGAGGCCATCAGGGGCCATCCAGTACCGGTCGCGTTCGAGTGCGATTAAAGAGGCGCCTTCGTTTATCTGCCGAAAAGCCACATTCAACGCATCGAAGGTAAACCCTACCCCTGCATCCCCAACGATCACCGCTTCGGCACCCTGCTCGGCATAGGCGATACCGGCATCAAGGAACTCAGACCTGGCTGCATCCGTCATCAGGAGTTGACATTGGGAGATTTCTTTCTCTTCAAGGAGGCGGAGTGCTGCAATGACCGGTGTTGAGATCTGATCCGGCGTGATGGAGAAGCCGATTCTGTTGAGGCGTTCGGCAATCAGCTTCCTGCTCCGTTGTGTTGAGTTTGAGACGAAACGATATCTGATTCCTTCTTCATCCAGCCACCGAATCGCGTCAGGTGCTCCCGGAATCGGTTGATCCCCGATGGAAAGTACACCATCAATATCTATGAGAAGCGCTTTTATGACCATTTCTGTTCTCCCTTGACCGATCAATTGTTGATGAACCCGGCAGGTACAACCATACATCTATCTCTGATAGATAATTGACAATCCCCCGTATCACTTTCACCCCCCGCTCACGGAGTTTATCACAGAAGAATCGTATGAGTACGGTATGGGACGATCTGCCGGAGCATTCGAGGATGCATCGTCATTCTGGCGAAGATGTATCGACAGCTCCGGTGAGTATTCGGTTATCCAGCATGATAATCGATTCCGGGAGAGTTTAACACAATCCCCGGTTCTCGCCTCGGTTTATCAGCGATGTATCACCGAACGGGAGGAGCTCTCTTCAACCTATGCCGGGTGTGACATCGGAGACCTCATCAAGGGCACCGTGTGCATGACAGATAAGGGGGGGTATTATCTGATCTCTGAAGAACTGGGTCACAGAGGTTTTCCTCTTGATGCTTCAGCTGCACGGGCAGAACTGATCAGATGCCTGAGGCTCATCCCCGGGATAGGTCCTGTTCGTGAAAGGCACCTGAAACAACGGGGATGCCAGACGATCCGGGATCTCCGGTATATCAGACGGTACCAGGCGGATGCGCAAAGGATACTAAGATGCATTGAAGATGGAGAGAACAGTAAGGTTGAGTCATTGATCAGTGAGAGGATCGGAAGAACACATCCCCTGATGATCACCGCATCCGCTCTCTCCCCGGATGAGAACTTCGTTTTTTTAGATATTGAGACACTTGGAGTCTTTTCACGACCTGTCTTTCTGATCGGGTCAGCTTCAGTCAGAGATGGAAAGGTTACACTCAATCAGTTTCTTGCCCGTGATATCGATGAGGAGTTACCTGCACTCCTTGCATGGCAGGCATCGGTTCCTGAGGGCGCCACACTCATCAGCTATAACGGGAGGTCGTTTGATGTCCCGTACCTCGCTGATCGGTTCGCCTACTATGGGATCGATCACTCATTTTCGAAGCATCAGATCGATCTCCTCCACATCACACGGAGAACCGTCGGCAGAAGCCAGAAGAACTGCCGCCTGTGCACCATCGAAGAGCAGGTGCTTGGAATTTCCCGGGAATCGGATCTTCCGGGGGCGATGGTGCCTGAGTTCTATGACATATATCGGAGAACGAAGAATCCCGGCCCTTTGATCCCAATCGTACAGCATAATCGGCAGGATGTCCTCTCACTCGTGGATCTGTACCACCACTTTCGGGAGTTGTCCTGGTGACGTCATCCTCACTCATCGAAACACTCAAAGACCGCTATGGTTATCCGGATGATGCCCTCTTCATCAGGACATTCCCGGGACGGGAGGCGCAATATGCAGCCATTCCTGAGAACCTCCATCCGACTCTGAAACGATACCTTGATAGTGAAGGAATCCGGCCATATATTCATCAGGCTGAATCTTTTCATGCGGCACGTGCCGGAGAAGATATGATTCTCACGACTCCGACTGCATCCGGAAAGACCCTGGCATTTGCGCTTCCGATCTTTGACCGACTCCTCTCCGACCCAAACGCACGGGCACTCCTTCTGTATCCTACAAAGGCACTTGCCCGCGATCAGCTCACCGCACTGGAAGCAATAGACAGGGCAACAGGTGCAAAGGCATATCCTGCCGTCTATGATGGTGACACTCCCCGTGATATCAGACCAAAGATCAGGGATCGATCACGGATCATCATCTCAAATATGCATGAGATCCACCATATCCTCCCCTGGCGGAGGCAATGGGCAGATTTCTTCGGAGGCGTCACATTTGTCGTCATCGATGAGGCGCACCGGTACAGGGGAATCTTCGGCTCCCATATTGCTCTTTTGATGAGAAGACTTCAGCGTGTCCTCACCTTCTATGATGCAGATCCCACCTTCATCCTCGCATCAGCGACACTTGGCAATCCTGAAGAGTTTGGGTCCCGGCTTATCGGCCGCACCTGCCGGATCATCAATGGGGATGGAGCTCCACAGAACCGCCGCACTATCATCTTTTATAACCCATACGAGCGTGATCCCACAAGCTCCCTGACTACAGAGGTTACCGACCTTCTCACAGCCCACGTAAAGCATGATATTCAGACGATCTGTTTCACCCCGTCACGAAGAATGACAGAGATTATTGCGCGAAGGACGCGGGAGATGCTTGCAGGAGATCCGGGTCTTGCTGATCGGATCTCAGCATACCGGGCAGGGTACCTTGCTGATGAACGAAGAGAGATCGAGGCAGCATTAAAAGACGGCACACTACGGGGCGTCATCTCGACAAACGCTCTTGAACTTGGCGTAGATATCGGCACTCTTGATGCCGTTCTGATGTCAGGCTATCCCGGGACCACCCTCTCGTTCTGGCAGCAGGCAGGGCGTGCAGGGAGGAGTGGGGCGGAGAGTGTGGTGACGATGGTTGCACGATATGATCCGATCGACCAGTACTACATGCATCATCCCGAGCGCTTCTTCTCGGTCGCACCGGAACATGCGGCAATTGATATGGAAAATCCAATGATCCTCTCCGGCCATATCCTCTGTGCGGCATCTGAGATACCGATACGGAAGCGCGATGAGGCATATTTCGGATCTGATCTGGACGGATATGTAAAGGCCCTCACATCCGATGGTATCCTTGCAGTGACGGCAAAGGGTTGTGTTTATGCAGGATCACGACGCCCATCCGAACTCATCAGCCTCTCGGGTTCCGCATCAGGGGGGTATCGGATCATGAGAGGTGGTGTAATCATCGAGACGATGGATGCTGCACAGGCGTACCGGGAGGCGTATGTCGGTGCGGTCCTCCTCCATCAAGGGGAGAGTTTCATCGTCAGATCCGTTGACCGGGAGGAAGGAATCATCCGTGTCGAGGCGATGGATATCGATTATCTGACCCGGACACTCTCCAGAAACAGTGTCTCGGTCGACCGGATACTCACATCAGGACGATCCGGAGGGTTCTCACTCTCGTCTGTTGAAGTGACGGTCACCGAACAGATCCTCGGATACCGGATCGTGAGGTATGATACTGTGATCGGATCAAACGAACTGGATGTACCGCCTCTCTCCTTCTCCACCCAGGGTCTCCTGATCGCCTGTGATGAGGAGATCTTCTCAGGGTTCGCTGATCCGAACGGAGCACTTCATGCCGCAGAACATGCGCTGATTGCAGCGATGCCCGGTGTTGTCATCTGCGACCGCCATGATATCGGGGGCATCTCCACCTCATACCATCCTTCAGCAGAAGGGCCTGCGATCATCATCTATGACGGATACATTGGAGGTGCAGGCCTCTCTGCAAAAGCATATGAACTGATAGAGAGGGTCGTTACTCTTGCAGAGATGATCGTCTCCGAATGCAGGTGTATTGACGGATGTCCTGCCTGTATCTTCTCTCCAAAATGCGGAAACGATAACAAGCCTCTTGATAAAGAAGGTGCAGCAAGACTCCTTCTCATGATGAGGGAGGCGATCGAAGGCTGCAATCCGATGCGTTGATAACGATCGAATGTAAATGATGTTTTACATTTAGAGGCACATCATGCAGGCAATCAGAGCGGAACACCTCTCCAAATCTTTTGATGGACGGCAGGTCCTCAGGGATGTAACATTCTCTGTGGAGAAGGGCGAGATCTTTGGATACCTCGGGCCAAACGGGGCAGGAAAGACGACGACGATTAACCTCTTCCTCGGCCTCCTCTCCCCGGAGACCGGAACAGCAGAGGTCTTTGGTGCGGATCTCGGATCAGATGATGAGGCGCGGAGGCGTGTCGGCGTGCTCTTTGAGAATAATGGCTTTTCTGAGCGGCAGAGTGCGTATGAGAACCTCAGGTACTATGCCGGCCTCTATGGTATGGATGAACCGGAAGGCAGGATCGAAGAGCTGCTCAGGGTAATCGGCCTCTCTGACCGGAGTTCGGATGCTGTCGGGACTTTTTCAACAGGGATGAAGAGGAAACTGGGGATCGCCCGTGCAATCCTCCACCGGCCCGATGTCGTCTTCCTTGATGAACCCTCTTCCGGTCTTGACCCTGATGCCCAGCGGATGGTGCGGGACCTCATCCTCTCCCTCTCAGAGAAGGAGGGGATGACCGTCTTCATTAACTCGCATCATCTCGATGAGGTGCAGCGGATCTGCAGCCGTGTCGCGATCCTTGCAGAAGGGAAGATCCAGGCATATGATTCTGTAGCACGGCTTGCCGGAGCCGGGAAGGAGTCATCGGTCTGGATCGCTTTTGAAGGGGGAAGACCGTCCAGGCAGACGATTGCATCTCTTGAGTCGCTCAGCATGGTTCTTGATATTCAGGAGGAGGGGGAGGGCATTGTATGCAGACTTGCAGAGGAGGGATCGGTCCCTGACCTCATATCCGCACTCGTGAGTGGCGGGTACAGAATAGAGGAGATAAAGAAGAGATCAGCTGATCTTGAGGAGGTCTATCTGAGATACGTCCATTCTGTGGAGGGGAGATCATGAATGAACGGCTCGTCATTGCAAGGAAGGAGTTTCTTCAGGCGATCACCAATAAAGGCGTCCTGATCGCAAGCTTCATCTTTGCAGTCTGGTTCCCGGTCTTCACAACACTGGGTATCCTCGCAGGCACCGGGGGAGATCCCGGCACCGCCCTTGGAGGCCATCTTGCCAACCTCTCGGTGGTGCTGGCACTCTTCATGGGGTACCTCTTCTCATCTGACGCCTTCTTCCGCGAGAAGAAGGATGGGACGATTCTGACACTCCTCTGTGCACCAGTCTCCATCCGGCAGATCTGGGAGGGGAAAGTCCTCGGTGTTTCAGCTGCTGCATATGGGATGACGATCATCTCGATTCTGATCACCGTCATTGTCGCCTTCGTACTCTCATCTGTTGCTATCACCCTCCCCTGGCTCCTCCTTCTCCATGTGATCGTAATCCTCCCGGTCTATGCAGCTGCATCCGCAGGGATCATCGGATCTGCCCAGTTATATCTTGGGATGCGGGAGAACCAGCTCCTTGGAATGGGATTTGTCTTCCTCTTCATCTTCCTGATATTTGGTTTACAGGGTCTTGTATCACCGGAAGGAGGAGTGACGATCCAGACAGAAGTCTTCTTTGCAGTCTTTGGGATTGTGCTGCTGGCGCTTGGAAGGAGATGGGCGGGGCGGCTGTCAAAGGAGCGGATTGTGAGGACGATAACGTGAGAAAGAGAATAGATTAATAAAAATATATACCTACATAGAATTACTAATAATAATTATCGAACAATAATTTGATTAGGTATGTAAAATGAAGGAACAAGAAAGCATCAGTAGTTAGAGATAGATAACTTTAGATTAAATTCTCCAAAGACACGTAAACGGGAGCAGTATGAACGCGTTTAAATCTCTTCAACAGCATAAACCGATGCTGAAACGGCGGTTTGGTATTGCCAGGATCGGCATCTTTGGCTCCTTTGCACGCGGAGAGGAACGGCCGGATAGTG
>NZ_JAUSCG010000052.1 GCF_030651615.1 Methanocalculus sp. | reverse complement strand
CTTTGCGATCCTTCTTGTGGCAGGGTGCATCCAGCCGACACCCCCGGTTGGTGAGGTAACTCCCGTTCAAACACCAGCCCCTCCGGTTCAGACGGTTCCACCGACTCCTCCACCCATTATCCCCGAGCCCTATCTTCTGAAGGGTGCAGGGATCTATGGCATGTCAACGGATCTCTCTGCATCTGAGCAGGGAACAAATCTTCTGATAACTGTTGCATTTGACAGCAGTAACACTCTTGGAGTTACGAGTGGTTCTGGTGTTGAGATGTATGTAACGCTCTTTGCATACAATATCGTCGATCTTCCTGAAGGTTATCTCCCAGCGTCCCAGCAGGAAATACGGGATGCCGGCATCCCCTTCAAAGTCAGGCGTACAATCATCTATCCGATGAACGAGTTGAAGGTCACTGCCGAACTTCCGCTTGAGTCTTCTGTGGGGAGACTTGATATCCGTTCTCCCTATAATTACGGTGCGATCCTCGAGAAGATAGTCTGATCCTCCCTGAGAGAAATGGTATAGGTGATGGAGATCACTCTCCATCACCCGCATAGCGCCATGTACCTTTTGGTATTGTCATCTCAAATCGTGCACCTTCCCCATACACCCCGGTCTCGCGGATGGCAATCCCGGTGATCTCGAGGATCTCGCGGGAGAAGAAGAGGCCGACACCTTTCTTCTTCTGGAAGTCTGCAAGGAAGACCTTGTCCTTTATCTCATCAGGGATGCCGATGCCGTCATCTTCATAGAGTATCGTTATGGAATCTTCATTCGTTATCGAGGTTAATACCACATTTTCTGCTGATGCCCCATGCGTCAGGGTGTTATCAGCTAAGATGAGAAAGACCTGTTCAAACAGGGGATCAGAGAAGACCTCAAGATTATCGAATCGTATCGTATGTCTGATCCTCAGAAAATCCAGGTGGGAGATCGCCATGAGGAATATATGTCTCACGTTCTGCCAGATTGCAGGTTTCAATCCGAGACCCTGGTAGCTCTGAGCAAATTTTAGGGAGTGGCCAACTTTCTGGAGGATCTCCTCCTGCTTCGTTATCATCGGAAGAACGGGGTGCTCCGGAAGCATCTCTCTGACAACCTGTTGGTACCCCGAAATGGTCAGGATCATATTCTGGAGATCATTGAAGGTCACATAGTTCAGAAGGTTTAATTTCTTCTTCGCATTCTCGAGAGCTTTCTGTGTCCGCATCGTTTCGGTGATATCCCGGACAATATGCACCGCCCGGACAATCTCTTTGTTTGGATTCATGACGGGATCAAGCGTCACCTCCAGCCAGCCGGTACCATTCTGCTTTGGAATCACGGAGATCTCCTGTCTCCTGCTCACCATCATCCGTTGAAGTGGGCACTCCGGGATCGGGCACGCTGTTCCATGAACGAGTTCGAAGCATTTTCTTCCGGGAACCTCGTCCGCTGGTACCCCAAGGAGCGGCTCAATCGCTTTGTTCGTCTGGAGGATCTCTCCGTCCGGGGTGATCAGGGAGACCCAGTCACTTATTGTATTGAAGGTCGATTCCCACTCGTTCTGAGTTTGAGCAAGGGCATCATACTGCATCCTCAGCTCCTCATCCTGGCTCTTCAGCTCCTCATGGGCACCCTGAAGCTCAGCCTCTGCCTGCTTTCGCTCGGTAATATCGATGATGGCAGTGATGATCTGTGGTTTTTCGCCCTGATGGATATAACGGCTTGATATGTGAACAGATCGCGTACTGCCGTCTTTTATAGTTATCTCCGACTCGACTCCGTCGATGATTGCTGTTCTTCTGAGCTGCGAAATGATCTCCTGATAGCTCTCATTGGTGATGAAACCGAGCTCATCAGGTCTCTTTCCTATCGCTTCAGAGGATGTATATCCGGCTAATTCTTCAAATTTCTGGTTTACGAAGGTATAGCGGCCATCCACGTCACTGATCGTGCAGGTGAAGGGGCCCATTGTGACCAGTTCACGGAAGTTCTTCTCACTCTTCTGTAAAGCCTCTTCCGCTCTCCTGCTCTCTGTGATGTCGATGATGGTTGCGGTGATGCCATCAGCCATAGTATCGGAGTTGAAGGGGCAGAGGCTCAGTATGACGATGATCTCGCTTCCGTCCTTCTTTCTGGAACGTGTTTCTGCAATCCCAAGCCCCCCCTCCCCTATCTGTTGATATAATTCCTCTGCGATACGGAGATATTCTCCCTCGTCAGGATACAGCATCCGGGGGTCTTTACCGATCAGCTCCTCTTCAGAATACCCTGTTATTGTACAGAGGGAGCGGTTCACCCTTTGAAAGACCCGATCTTTTAAGAGTCCGACACCTGCGGGTGTTGCATTGAGCATACTCTGGAGCACCCTCTCACCGTGGCGAAACCGCTCCTCGCTCTTTGTTAATTCCACTTCTGCCTGTCTCTGTTTAACTGAATGCCATATCATATGTGAGAGCTCGGCAAACAGGGCTTTTGGATATCCCCCCTTCTGGAGGTAGAAGTCTGCACCATTGTTCAGCGCCTCGATTACGACATCCTCCCTGCCTTTTCCGGTGAAGATGATGAATGGTGTTCTTTCGCCTCCACTTCTGAGGTGTTTCAGCAATGCAATCCCATCCATCCCCGGCATCTGGTAGTCTGAGACGATCGCATCAACAGCGTGGTCTGAAAGGAGCCGGATCGCCTCTGGTGCACTCAATGCCGTCTTTACGGTGATATCGCCTGACTTCTCAAGGAAGAGCCTGCCGATCTCAAGGAGTGCGGGCTCGTCATCGACGTAGAGTATCTGGATAGGTGTCTTTGTCATCTCTCCTCCACTCTTCGCCATCCTCCGTCCGGCACGGTGATCTCAAACCGTGCCCCTTTCCCATGCACTCCGGTCTCCCGGATGGTAATCCCGGTGATCGCGAGGATCTCTCTTGAAAGTGTCAGACCAAAGCCGGTATTCTGTCCAAATCCCTGATCAAAGATACGTTCTTTCCAGGCAGTTACGATACCCTGACCATCATCTTCGCAGATGATCAACAGGTTCTTCTCTTTCTCATGCAGGGAGAAGAAGATCCTCGTTATATCCCCCCCATGCCTGACTGCATTGTCAATGAGGTTTTCTATCACCTTCAGAATCAGTGGATCTGCGAAGACCTCCCGATCTCCGGGGATCTCATTCTGCACAACCGGAGTGCCTGGCTGAGATTGTACTGTCGCCTGGTCGATCAGTCCCCTGAGGTTCTGCCAAACAGGCATGGCAGCCCCAATCCCCTCATAATCCTTAGTAAAACTGATCATCGCAGATATCTTCTCAGCGGCTGTATCGATCCTTTTGATGAAGGTAGT
>NZ_JAUSCG010000050.1 GCF_030651615.1 Methanocalculus sp. | reverse complement strand
GCGAGGAGATGAAAGGTATTGACAATGAAGAGAATTATCAGACCTGAAACGGCGTTGATGAAGAGGGTCATCCCTTTCCTGACGAAATAATAGAGTGCGGCGACAAGCGCCACCGCAACAAGTATTGGAAGAAGAGCCTCGTACATAACCCCCTATCACCCGACAAGGCGCATTCCGTTGATCCGGACTGGTGCAACGATGACTGAGCCGACCCGGCGTGGAGTGCATCCCATGCCGATGATCTGACTGAGCATCTCAAAAATATTTCCTGCAAGCATCGCCTTCCTGATCGGTTTCTGGTGAACCCCATCCTCCATGAAGAAGGCATTCTGAACCTCAACAGAGAAGTCGCCGGTGAGTGGGTTTGCCGTATGGGCACCGATGACGTCATTGATCGATATACACTGCCCCTCACCCGGCTCCTGCATCGTTTCGGCAGTAAAGACCATGTTATGCATCCCGATAGATACCCCGCCACCAAGACCGCCGCGTGAAGCGTTTCCTGTGCTCTGTTTATCGAACCGGTATGCAGTCTTGAGATCATAGACGAAGGAGTTCAGAATACCGTCCTCAATGAGGACATTCTTACGTGTCGACACACCTTCTGCATCAAACCGACCACTCCCAAGGCCATCGGGATAGAAGGGATCATCAATGACGGTGAGGTGGTCTGCTCCGATCGTCTCACCGAGTTTCTCTGCAAGGAATGACCTGCCCATATGAACGCTTCTGCCGTTGAGTGCAGACGATAACAGCGATGCACAGAGGTCGGCAAAGGCGATCGGTGAGAAGAGGAGGTCATAGGTGCCTGTCTCAATCGACTGGCCGTTTCGTGAGGTTGAAGCGAGCTCTGCCGCACGCCGCCCAACAGCAACCGGATCGATCTTCATCGTTGACGACCGGTCATACTCATAACCGGTCGACTGATCTGCTATCGTCTCAAGGGAGGCAGATACCGAGGTATGATCCTCCCTGTACCTGACACCGGAAGAGTTTGCGAGGAGAACCGATCCGATTGATAATCCTGCGCCTCCACCGATCACCTCAGCATCAGGATATTCGGATGCACCCAGAAGGAGCTGGTTACAGAAGGAGAGAGCAATATCCGGATCTGTTCTGACATTTTTATCAAATGAAAGGGGATCTCCGCCGAGCTGAACCGGACCCGGAAGACCACCCCAGGGAACCGGCTCTGCAAGATGAGAGCTTGCAATTGCGGATGCAAGACAGACACGCCAGTCTGTCGGGGTGCTTGTGCTCGACGATCCGATCCGCCCGGCATCGATCACGCGGATGATCAGACCGGTGCCATGCGACTCTCCTGCATGTGCAGGAAGAGACCGTTTCAGTTCGATCGAGACGCTTTCACTTTTCAGGAGAGCAACCTCGACCTCATCCACCTGAGCAAGACCTGCTTTGATGATCTCATCCTCTATTCCTTCATACATCGCCATTACCCCCGATGATCGCTTCAGAGAGGAGGAGATGAGGAGAACCATCTGAGACCGGCACACTCTGCCCGCCTTTTCCGCAGTATCCCGGATGCATCCTGAGATCATTGCCGCAGAGGGTGATCGCATGCAGTGTCGAGAGGATCTCACCTGAGAGCGAGACGTCCCGCACCATCTGTGTCAGCTCTCCACCCTCAATCAGGTACCCGTACTCGGCATTAAACTGAAAAACACCCCTGCCGGGATCAACCTGTCCCCCACGGGAGCCACTGAGGAGGATACCATTCCTGCACTCCCCGATGATCTCGTCGTACCGGGCATCTCCCGCCGCAATGTAGGTGTTGCTCATCCGAACAATCGGCTGATTACCGGGCATCGCCCGGGCATGACCCGCATCACCAGAACCAACAGCAGCAAGCGTCTCACGGGAGTGAAGATACCGCCTCAGGATGCCATCTTCGATGATAGCGGTTCTGCACCCTGCTATACCTTCTGCATCAATTGGTTCGAACCCAAACGAGTGCATCGTCGGGTCATCGATGATGGTGACGATCGGACTGCCGATTGCTTCACCTATCCGATCTTTCAGAACCGATGCACCCTCTTTGACCAGGTCTCCTTCACTTGCATGCCCGACAGCTTCATGGGCAAAGACACCGCCAAGTTCAGGGTCAAGGACAGCGGCCATTCGACCACCTTTCGCTGCACGTGCATTCAGGAGATCCACTGCACGGGTGCCTGCTTTGACACCCTGATCGGTTCTGTTCCTGATATTGAGGCCGTCGATGGTATGGTCACGGACATACCCCATCTGCATCTCCCCGTTCTTCTTTGCAACCGCCATGACGCTGAAACCTGACCGGCAGGTCTGATATGATGCAGCAAATCCGGTTGAATCGAGGAAGCTGACTTCTTCATACCGTTCGGTATAGGTCCCGCGTGTGTTTGTCACACCGGGTACCTTTGCAGCCTCTGTGATCTGCATCAGCAGTCTCCCCTTCTCTTCGAGCGGGAGATCAAGTGGGTTCTCTTTCATCGGAGGAGTTGGGAGCAGGTCACGATTGGGTGCATCTGCAAGCTGCACATCTTCACGGGTGATCACCGCCGCTTTTTCTGCCCGTGAGAGGTACTCGCGAAGTGCCTTTCTGTCATCCGGATTAAAAGGAGAGACGGCCAGGATGCCCCACCCACGTGGGCCGAGCGCACGAATGATCGCTTTTGAAAAGAATGAGACGCCTGCTGATTCAACTTCGCCATTATCGATATCGATACCGGTATGCTCTCCGCTCACATGACGGAGGTCCCAGTACCGGAGGTTTTTATCCACGTTTATACAACTCCCGGTTCATTCTGGAGCGGCTGGGGTTGAGGGACCGGTGCCGGTTCAGCAAGTTTCTTCAGTTTGGTGAGGAAACCTTCACGGTTTGTCGGAACGAGAGCCTGTTCAAGGATCTCTTCGATATGCGATACCGGAATGATCTCGATCATATTCCGGTACTGGTCCTCGATCAGAACATCTCCCATATTCGATTGCGGGATGAAGACATGCTTGATCCCTGCTTTTGCTGCCGCCTCGATCTTATAGGTGACACCGCCGATCGGGAGGACATCTCCTCTGACCGAGAGCGATCCTGTCATCGCAACATCCTGCCTGACCGGAATTCCTTCGATCGCGGAGATGACTGCGGTTGCAACCGAGACCGATGCCGAGTCACCCTCGACACCCTGATAGGTGCCGATGAACTGGACATGAATATCGATGTTTCTGATATCCTTTCCTGTGAACTTCTTTAAGATTGCAGAGACGTTTTTGATCGACTCCTGGGCGATCTCCTTCAGAAGACCTGTTGCAATGACAGTACCTGATGCACCCTGTGCAGGAGTAACTTCAGCAACTATCGGGAGGACTGAACCCGAATCACTCCCCATCACTGCAAGGCCGTTCACCTTGCCGATTGCAGTTCCTGAAACGACCGTCAGATCATAGTCCCGGCTCCGCTGGATATATTCATCTGAGATCTGATCCTCGACTGAGCGTGCCGTCGCTTTTGCAGCGAGAACATGCCGGACACTGGTCGTCTCTGATCCTTCACCGCGTGCAAAATCCCCGGCAACCCGGACGAGACCGCCGAGATCACGGAGTTTCAGGGTCAGATGACCTTTCCTGTTTGAACGCCTCCGTGCTTCACGGATGATCTCACTGATAGCGGTCCTGTCAAACGGTGGAATCTTCCCGTCGTTCTTGACCTCCTGAGCGATGAAACGGATGAACTTCTCACGGTTCTTCGGCGTGTCATCGATCGTCTCCTTCATGAAGACCTCATAGCCGTATCCCCGGATACGGGAGCGAAGAGCCGGGTGCATCCCCTGCATCGCATCAAGGTTTCCTGCTGCGATCATCACAAAGCGGCAGGGAACAGGCTCTGTTCTGACCATTGCCCCGCTTGATCGTTCGCTCTGGCCGGTGATCGGAAACTCGCCCTCCTGCAGGGCGGTGAGGAGGTTCTGTTGTGAATGTGGGGAGAGGGTGTTTATCTCATCAATGAAGAGGACGCCTTTGTGGGACCGGTGAATGGCACCACCCTCCACACGATCGTGGGAAGGAGTCTCAAGTCCGCCGGACTGGAACGGATCGTGGCGGACATCACCGAGGAGTGCACCTGCATGCGATCCGGTTGCATCGATGAAAGGAGCTTTTGAGTCAGGAGATGTCGATACAAGGAGTTTTGGCACCATTGCATCATCGCGTGGCATCATCGTCCTGAAGGCGAGGAAGATAAAGGCTACTGCGATGATTCCCATCAGGAACATCCCTGATATGAGAGCATATCCAAGGATACCAAAGACGAGCATCAGCATCAGCATATTGCGCATCTGTGCCCGCTTTCGCCCCTCCATTTTATGGGCGGCGACGATCTCTTTTCCTCTTCCGGCAGGAACTGTCCGAATGAGAGGATTATTATTGTCATCGGAGTTTGGATAGACCAGGATATCCTGCATCTCCTCTTTTGGAAGGAGTTCGGACATCGCTTTTGCGAGCATCGATTTGCCTGTGCCGGGAGTTCCAATCATCATCACATGACGCCGCTGGATGGCGGCTTTTCGGATGACCTCAACAGCATGCTCCTGTCCGATCACCTGATCGATAAGGGTTGCAGGAACCTCAATATCGGCTGTGGTAACAAGGTCGATCTCCCCAAAGAGACCCTCCTCTTCAAGAACCTCATACTCTGGTTCATCAGTCAGCGTTTCTGTACCCATTCTGAGATATACCCCACTACAACGTTGAATGCTTATATATCTCAGGTCAATAGTTTAAGTAGTTTCAGTACAGGGAGATTGCGTAAATGAAGGTCATATGCACGGAAAAAACCCAGATTCTCGCCTCACGGGTTGCAGAAAAACTGGGCGCCCCACTGGGCGAGGTGAAGAGGTCCAGATTTCCCGATGGAGAGCTTTATATCCGGGCATTAGATCTGGACGGTGAGACGGTGATCGTCTCATCACTCCCTGATGCAGGTTCAATCATTGAGCTTCTTTTATTAATCGATGCCTGCGAGG
This sequence comes from Methanocalculus sp., assembly GCF_030651615.1. Lineage (GTDB taxonomy): Archaea > Halobacteriota > Methanomicrobia > Methanomicrobiales > Methanocorpusculaceae > Methanocalculus. Next base: position 5,068 of record NZ_JAUSCG010000050.1, on the reverse strand, counting down.
GATCTGACGTAACCCTGGTGATCCCATACATGGGATATGCACGCCAGGATAAACGATTCAATACAGGAGAGCCGATCAGTATCCGTGCAATCGCAAAGGCTCTCAGTACAGGTGTCAATCGGATCATCACGGTCAATATCCATGAACCCGAGGTACTGAAGTACTTCGGCGTTCGTTCCGAAAACATCTCCATTGCACCGGCTGTAGGAGAATACCTTGCAGATTCCGGCATCCAAAACCCCCTTATACTCGCTCCGGATGATGGGGCATGGGTCTTTGCAAAAGGAGTTGCTTCTGCAAACAGCTGGGACTGCGATCACCTCGACAAGACGAGAATATCCGGTGAAGAGGTAAGAATTGAGCCGAAACATATCGGTGTGGAGGGGAGAAATGTCGTCATCGTCGATGATATCATCTCAACCGGAGGGACACTGGCAACGGCTGCAATGCTGCTCAGATCACAGGGAGCCGTGAGTGTGTCGGCTGCATGTGTACATGGTGTCTTCTCAGGTGGGGGATATACCCGGCTCATCTCAGCAGGTATCTCTGATATCTCATCAAGCGATACGATCGAACGGGGATGTTCACGTATCTTTGCAGCACCATCCATTGCTGAGGCACTCAGGCGATGATTACAATCGACGGCGGTCATCTCGAAGGTGGAGGCCAGATCGTCAGAGCCGCCGTCGCCCTCTCGTCCCGGACCAGAGAACCGGTCAGAATTATGAATATACGTGCAAACCGTTCACCTCAGGGGCTTGCGGCACAACATGTCGCTGCCGTGATGGCAGCAGAGGCGGTATCCGGTGCAGAGACAGAAGGGGTGCAGATCAGATCAACTGAGATCCTCTTTTATCCCGGGATTCCTGTGAAGAAGGATATCAGGGTCGATATCGGGACCGCCGGAAGTATCCCGCTCGTCCTCTCTGCCTGGCTGCCCCAGGCACTTGAAACCGGAGGTACCATCACCATTACCGGAGGGACCGAGGTACGGGCTGCCCCGACGATCGATTACTGGAACGGGGTCTTCCTTGAGTATCTGAGGTCACATGATGCCAGGGTTAGCATGGAGATCGAATCCCGCGGATACTACCCTATCGGAGGAGGACAGGTCAAGGTACATGCTGAACCATCAGCGATGAGTGCGCTTGGCGCAACTGCTCCGTGCGGATGTGGGATCATATCAGCAAGCTCCGGCCTCCCCGACCATGTGGCAGCCAGGCAGGCCTCGGCTGCTGCATCCATTGCAGGTGATCTGCCGGTTCGGATCATACGACAGAGGGGACCGGGGGTCGGATCTTCCTGCACCGTCTATTCGGGAGGGCATGGAGGTGCTGCTCTTGGAGAGCGAGGTCTCCCGGCAGAAGATGTCGGCAGAATGGCAGGAGAGGCTTTTCTTGAATATCCGGAGGGGGATGTCGACCCATATCTTGCCGATCAGCTGCTGATCTATCTTGCAGCGAAAGGGGGATCATTTACCACCCAGGAGATCACCTCTCATTCGATGACGATGATCCGACTTCTTGAGCAATTCGGATATACGATCACCCTGACTGATCATCACGGGTGTATAGAGGTTTCTGCATGAAGGTCGTCTGCGATACATCCTTCTTCTTCGTATCATTCCCTCTTGAGGGCGATCTTTACACTACTCCGCAGGTGATCGACGAACTCTGTGATCTCCGGTCAAAATGCAGGTTCGACACCCTGAAAGAGGATGGACTCATCGTCACCGAAGCTGACCCCGCATCCAGAAAGCTGGTTCTGAAAGCGGCAGAATCAAGCGGGGATCTCGGGGTGCTTTCAGAAACAGATATCAGTATCATCGCTGTTGCATACTCGATAAGAGGGGAGATCGCAACGGATGATTTTGCAGTTCAGAACGTGGCTGCAACACTCGGCATCGGCGTCATACCGATCCTGCAGCGGCGGGCAAAAAAGCGTGTATGGAAGCTTGTATGCACCGGTTGCGGCAGGGATGTAGAAGGGGGCGTAGACTGCCCTGTTTGCGGAGCATCGTTGAAACGAAGGCATAAATAGATGGATATCGATTTTACATCTATGTCATCCCTCACAGATCTGAAGGAGAGGGCACGTTCACTCCTCGAAGAAGGGCATAGTCCCGGTCAGATCGCAGACGAGCTCTCACTCTCGATGGAGACCGTCACCTGGCTTCTGACCCAGCCAAAGGGTGATACCGCTCCACGTGACGTACATATCGACTGGACATGTGTCAGTTGTGATGCGACACTCCTTGAATCAGCTGCATCCATGATGATCGATCGGTATCTTCCTCAGGCTGAACGAAGCGAACCGCTCGATGCCGATGTGATCGTTGGTATCGCCATATCCGGTATTCCCCTTGCAACGCTGATCGGTGCACGTGAAGGATGCAGGCTTGCGGTCTATCATCCTGCAAAACATGCGGTCTCTGAAACCCCGATCGGGTCGATCTCAGGGAACTTCGCCTCAGTACAGGAGAAGCGATGCATCATCGTGGATGATGTTATCACCTCAGGGAAGACCATTGCAGAGGTTATCGGCTATCTCCGGCGACATGGTGGCGTTCCGGTCGCAGTATGGGTTCTCTTTGATAAGCGCGGCATCACCGAGGTTGAGGGCGTCCCTGTCTACTCACTCTTCAGAATCTCCAGAATCGACTGAACAGGTCCCGAAGTCAAGATAGTTTTATATAGAAGTTCAATTCCATTTTTACCAATACAGGAGGATTACAGAGTGTCAAATGGTATGCAATCAGCCGGTCAGCCGGTCATAATTTTACGGGATAACGTCGAACAGACCCGCGGGTTCGAGGCACAGCGTTCAAACATTCTTGCGGCAAAGGCGATCTCAGAGGCGGTCAGAACGACACTCGGGCCACGCGGTATGGATAAGATGCTCGTTGCCGGAGACGATATCACCATCACAAACGATGGTGCGACGATATTAAGCGAGATCTCTGTTCAGCACCCCGGAGCCAAGATGGTGGTTGAAGTCGCAACCGCTCAGGATGATGAGTGCGGCGATGGAACAACAACTGCAGCTATCATGGTCGGTTCGTTCATGGAGCAGGCAGAACGCATGCTCAAGATGGGCATCCACCCAACAAACATCTCAAAGGGCTACACCCTCGGGATGAGAAAAGCACTTGAGATCCTTGAGGAACTCGCAATCGCGATCAGTCCTGATGACAAAGAGAGCTTAAAGAAGATCGCAACAACCGCAATGGTCGGAAAGACCATCGAAGCTGTCCGGGAGAAGGCATCAGAGATTGTCGTCGATGCTGTTTCAACCGTTGCTGTCAGAACAGGCGACAAGATCATCATTGATGAGGACGACATCCTTGTCAAGACCCAGAAGGGCGATTCAATGGATGATATCTCGCTTGTCCGAGGTGTTATCATCGGCAAGACCCGTCTCGACGATCAGATGCCAAAGTTCGTCAATGGTGCAAAGGTCGCCATGATCGGCTCTCCGCTTGAGATCACAAAGACCCAGACAAAGGCGAAGATCAAGATCTCCTCCTCTGAACAGGTCTCAGCATTCGGTGATGCCGAGCGGGCCCAGCTGAAGAAGATCGCAGACCAGATCATCGCTTCCGGTGCAAACGTCCTCCTCTGCCAGAAAGGTATCGCCGATGCAATTCAGTTCTACCTTGGAAAGGCAGGTATCTACTCCCTCGAAGACGTCACTGAGAAGGAGATGAAGTATGCCGCAAAGGCACTCTGCGGCGAGATCGTCAACAAACCAGAGGACCTGACACCTGAGACCCTCGGAACTGCCGACCGGGTTGAAGAGATGGAAGAAGAGGAACTGACGAAGATCTCAGGATGCCAGAATGCAAAAGCGGTAACGATCCTGATCCGTGGATCTACCCAGTACCTCGTCGACGAACTCGACCGTGCAATCAACGATGCAAAGCGTGTCATCCAGGATGCAATGGAAGACGGCAAGTACACCATCGGTGGTGCAGCTGTTGAGACCGAGCTGCTCATTCGTCTCCGCGACTATGCAGGAACAATCGGTGGCCGTGAGCAGATCGCAATCGAGGCATTTGCACAGGCATTTGAGATCATACCGATCACCCTCGCCGAGAATTCAGGGTTCAACCCGATCGACAAACTTGTCGAGCTGAAGAAGGCTCACGGTGACGGTCAGAAGAACGCGGGTCTGAATGTCTACACCGGAAAGATCGTTGATATGGCAGCAGAGGGTGTCTTTGAGCCGATGCGTGTGAAGCGCCAGGCGATCCAGAGCGCGGCAGAGACCGCAGCCCTCCTGATCCGGGTTGACGATATGATGGTCACCCAGTCCCACGCACCTGGGATGTAAAAATAATCTCCCTTTTTTTCAGATGGTAACGACCTGATTGAGACAGCCTCCTATCATGCCACAGGAGGTGGAGTGTCACGCTAAGATGTGAAGGGTGTTGTAACCACGAACAGAGAAAACGTGGCGTCCTTAAGCGTCCTTGAGCATGATCTAACGTACCGTGACAGGGAAAAAATACTCACGCTAAGGCGCAAAGACGCAAAGGGTGTTGTAACCCCGAAAAGAGAAAACGTGGCGTCATTAAGCGTCCTTGAGCGTGATCCAACGTACAGTGATGGGGAAAAATACTCACGCAAAGACGCGAAGACGCGAAGGGTGTTGGTGCCCCGAGCAGAGAAAACTTAGCGGCTTAGCGGCTTTGCGTGATCCAACGTACAGTGATGGGGAAATAATACTCACGCAAAGACGCGAAGACGCGAAGGGTGTTGGTGCCCCGAGCAGAGAAAACTTAGCGGCTTAGCGGCTTTGCGTGATCCAACGTACAGTGATGGGGAAAAATACTCACGCTAAGGCGCAAAGACGCAAAGGGTGTTGGTGCGACGAGCAGAGAAAACGTGGCGTCCTTAAGCGTCCTTGAGCGTGATCCAACGTACAATGACAGGGAAATAATACTCACGCTAAGGCGCAAAGACGCAAAGGGTGTTGTAACTCCAAGCAGAGAAAACTTAGCGGCTTAGCGGCTTTGCGTGATCCAACGTACAGTGATGGGGAAAAATACTCACGCTAAGGCGCAAAG
>NZ_JAUSCG010000022.1 GCF_030651615.1 Methanocalculus sp. | reverse complement strand
AGTTATTTCAGACTGTTGGTTTTTGGTTGTTAGGATGTCAAGGAATCCTTTCAGTACGGTCAACTGGTTATTAATGTCGTGTCGTGTGATGCTTGAGAGGAGGTTGAGCTTCTGGTTTACACGTTGCAGAGACTCCTCCATCTGCCTGCGGTCGCTGATATCAACGAGCATCCCGATCAGCCCACCCGGACTTCCATCTCCGAGGCGGAATCCGTCAACAGAATAGAGTGTTCTATGCACCTTACCGTCTGCGTACACTATGGGGAGTTCGTAGCTCAGTTGTGTCACTTCCCCGATCACCCGCATGTCTTCAGCATGAAACCGTTGCCGCTCATCGTTTGGCAGGTATTCAAGATCCAGGACCGTCTTCCTGTTCAGGTACGCACGTGTCGTCCCAAAGACGCGTTCATAGGCACGGTTGCATCCGACAAACTTCCCCAAACGATCTTTTATGAAGATTGGATGGGGTATGCTGTCGATGAGTGCCTGCTGGAATATGAGCTGTTCAGCCAGCGCCTCTTCCGCCTGTTTTCTTGCGGTGATATCCCTGCCATTCATGATGACAGAGACGATCTCTCCCGAGGAAGAGTATTCCGGGGCTGCGATGATATCAATCCAGGTGCCATTTTGGAGCTGGAACTCACTCTGCTGCCTCTCTCCGTCGGAAAAGACCGAATCGACCATCTCTTCCCATCTCACCACCAACTCAATAGTAAAGCCGGCTTCTCTGTGTGTCCTGCCTATCAGATCGTCGGGTTTCAGCCCAATCTGCCCTTCAACTGCTCTGTTTACATATATATGGCGGTGATCTCTGTCAATTCGAATGACGACATCCTCTATGGCATCGGCAAGACTTCTGAACTGCGCCTCACTCCTCCTGAGTGCATCCTCTGCAGCTTTCCGGGTGGTTATATCCTGGCCCTGTGCGATGGTGGCAATGATCGCCTCTCCATCGCCACCCCTGATATTTGCGGAGTTCCAGAGGACGGTTCTGATCTCGCCGGATGTATTCCGGATCGGGATCTCGACGATATCCCATTGCTCCCCTGTCATCGCCCTCTTGATCAGAGCCATCGATGCATCTCTGGTATCATCCGGGAAGAGTACCTGAATCTCCTTTCCAATTGCCTCTTCCGGCAACATGCCGGTGAGCCTTCCGAATGCATCATTGAACCTCGTTATTCTGCATGACCGATCCCAGACGATGATCGGCGCATTTGCGTACGTGATGAGGTTCTCAAGGTATTCGTTCGTCTCATCAAGGGCATGTTGAGCTTCTGTCAGGTCATCGAGCTGCTGGCGGAGCTCCTCTTCTGCTGCGGCAAGCTGTTCATTGGCGGCATGGAGTTCGTCATGGCTCCTCCTGAGCTTCTCCTCAGCAGTCCTTCGTTCGGTGACATCCTGGATGCTCACCGCAAACTGCCCATATGCCGGGCTATAGGCGAGCACATCATACCATTTACCCAGTGCAGCACTATAATCCTCAAACTGCCTGGGGGCTCCCGTCAGAGCGACCTCCCCATAGGTTGAGATCCAGTACTCTTCTGTGCCCGGCATCACTTCACGAACAGTCCTGCCGATCAGAGTATCTGCCGAGAGTCCGGTAAGCTTCTCAAATGCGGTGTTGATGGCGAGGAACCGATAATCAATCGGTTTCCCTGAGGTATCAAGCAGGATCTCATGCAGTGCGAATCCTGCATTCATATGTTTGAAGAGGAGATTGAACTGCTTCTCACTCGCGGCAAGCGCCTCCTCCGAACGCCTTTTCCCGACTGCGTACCGGATCTTATTTAAGAGTTCGGCAAACTGGGCTTTTGGGTTTCCCCCTTTCTGGAGATAGAAGTCTGCACCGTTGTTCAGCGCCTCGATAACGACATCCTCCCTGCCTTTTCCGGTGAAGATGATGAACGGGGTCGTATCACCTTTTGATCGTACATATTTCAGAAATGCAATCCCGTCACAGTGTGGCATCTGGTAGTCGGAGACGATCGCATCGACGGCGTGGTCTTCAAGGAGCCTGACCCCTTCGTGTGGGCTCTCTGCGATTCTGACCGTGATATCGCCTGATTTTTCAAGGAAGAGCCTGCCGATCTCAAGGAGTGCAGGCTCGTCATCGACGTAGAGTATCTGAATAGGTGTGTCTGTCATCTCTCCTCCACGTTTTGACATTTCTCTCTCCGATACGGTCTGGTTCTCGGTATGGTGTCCCGATAACCATCTCCTCCTGATCTTCAGGCACTCCTATTGCCTCCTGTATGAATGCCACAACCGCAAGCAGGTTATCTGCATTGTTGTCAATGGCAACGATCGTCAGCATGGCATGCGTCATTCAGAAACCTTCCTATACTCGTTGTTTACTTTGAAATCCCCGGATTACCTGAATTCACTCTTCAATACCTGCTCCTCTGAAAAAAATTCAGAGAGGACTCCTCTCAGCTCCTGCAGGGTGATCGGTTTCTGAAGAATGAGACTGATATCGCCACGATATTTGGCGATCTCCTCTTCAGAGACATATTTTGCCGTAAAGATGATCACCGGGATCCCGTCTAAACCGTCTTTCTTCAGTTCGTCAAGGAACTGCCATCCATCGATTGGTCTCATCATCAGATCGAGGAGGATGAGATCGGGTCTCTCTTCTCTGATCACATCAAGTGCATCCCATCCATTATTGATCATGATGGCGGTGTATCCGAGTTTTCTCAGGATAAGACCAATAACCTGAAGATTCTCCTCATCATCATCGATCACCAGTACCGTCCTGCTCATCTCAAATCCCCTCCTCTGAAGTGTTACCCGGATATATCTCCTCTTCTCCACAGGCACCAGCATCTCAAATCGTGCACCTTCCCCGTATACCCCGGTCTCCCGGATGACAATCCCGGTGATGGCTATCTCTATCGTCAGTTGTACTCTGTGATGATCATGACCCTTGGAAGGATGAATTTTTCCATCTGAAAATGTGTAGATCTGGAAGATGTCCTCTGTTAGCTGTAGCTCATGATGAACGAATATGAACCTCTTCTCATCTCTGATATGGGGGTTGTGGCCAGGGCTTTCTTATGCGAAACCTTCATAGTCCCTGAGGGAGATGATACCATTATACGAATAAGATGGAGGTGTAATCATGACGATAAGAATAAAACCGCGGAAGCCTGTTATTTCGGATAAGGTCCATCCGGTCAGGAAGGTACGAAGACTCATGATGAATCAGACGGACTATCCTCTCATGTCTGGTTGTATGATGCATCTCTTCGTCCTTGGCCTCCTCTCGGCAACACTCTCCCTTACCGGACTCACAGCCGGAGTGGTCATGCGATTTATCGGGCTGTAAAGTTGGATCGAAGATCATCCCCCCAATTGTTTTTTTCCTTATGAATGAGGCTGTCCTCACGAACCACGGTCGTTTCCCTTATGGAAAATCCATACTCCCTCCTCTTGCGCCTTTGCGTGAACATTACTCTCCACTACAGGAGACGGAGCATCACGCAAAGCCGCTAAGACGCAAAGCAACACTCTCCAAAGGAAACAACCCTGCCACCTGATCTGATGAGTTACTTGGCGTGAGCAGTGTTCTACGATAGAGGAGATCGGGTGTCACGCTCAAGACGCTACCGGGCAAAGGAGACGACCCTGTCACCCTTATTTGATGACGAGTTCTGTATCCCGATTCCAATCTGTCTTTGCGCCTTTGCGTGAGTATTTTTCCCCGTCACTGGAAATGGTATCACGCCAAGCCCCCTTCGTCAGGTGGAGGTAGTTGACGGTGATCGTTGTACGATCCTGATCCTCCCCTCTCCTGTATCCCGATCAACCATCCCCTTTTTGATCAGGTGTATCACCGGATCGATATCCCGGACTGTCGTTCCGACATATTCCGGCCCTGCTGCTTGTGCAATCGCATAATGGCCGTCACCCCCTGATGCAAGCCAGGTATTGACGGCGACGGTGTACTGCAGATCTCCCCTCAGTTCTTCCCATCCTCCGGATCGATTGACCTGGATTTCGCTCACCCGATTTCCTTTCGTTATGATCTCACTCAGATTCTTCTCATTGTACCTTGCAGTGAAGGGATCTCCACTGAGATCGATAGTAAACCTGATACCGGATACCTGGAGGAACCCCCCGGTTGGTGGCCGATCCCCAGAGAAGTGTTCATCCCCCGGCACACGGAGTGCAGACGCCGAGATTTCGAGAGTCTCTGCAATCTCCTCTCCGCTCATCTGAACAAGCACCAGTTCGCTTCCGTAGGGGAGGATCTCAGTCATAATGCCCCATGAGATTGGACCTGCTGCAAAGATCCGATCTCCCCGGATCGACCCGCCGTTAATCAGGGCAATCTCTGCTTCAGGGAACCAGTTCCGCCATGTATCGGTGATCAGATCTCCGACAGCGGCTTCACCTCCTCTGACGACCTCTTTTCTGGTGTCGAGGGAGTACGTGATCTCCCCCACCGGCCTCTGCATCTCGTCGCGAAACGCGGTGATGAAGGGTGCAAGTACCGAAGAAACATCCGGATTATTCCCTTCTGGTCGGACTGTTTCAAAATGCCAGTCAAGGACGTCTCCATTTCGTATCGTCAGCCTGAGTATTCCAAGGTCATCCCCATACTGGCCTGCCTGCACAATCGGAACGATCCGCCCATCCGGGTCTATGACCTCTTTGGAGATGACAATATGATCATGCCCCCCGATGATCGCATGCATCCCCCTCACGTTCTCTGCAAGCCGGGTATCCTCTTCGATCCCCATATGGGAGAGGCAGAGGATCAGATCGACCCTTTCCGCCTGAAGTGATCGGATCGCTGCCTCTGCTGCTGACACCGGTTCGGTGACGGTTACGCCTGGTCCTACCTGGGCGATCATGTGTAATCTGGGCGTCATCAGGCCAAAGATACCAATTGCCAGTTCATCCTGATTGATGATCGTCCATGGTCGGATCGCTTCTCTCAGCGTCTCGTTCTCAAAGGCCATGTTTGCAGAGAGGATCGGAAACCCCGCATAGTGCACTGCTTCGGCATAGATCTCGTACCCGGTCCCGAACTCATGGTTCCCCGGGCAGGCTGCATCATACCCTGCTTCTGTCATCCCGCGATACTCCGGTTCTCCGTGAAAGAGTGAGTAGACTGCACCGATCAGATCGTCACCGCTTGAGAGGAGGAGGGTATGATCTCCTCCTGATCGGATCTGATCTGCTGTTGCTGCGATGGCTGAGAGGCCAGGGCTCTGTACCCCTTCTACAACTCCGGGTAAAAAGATCCTGCTCTGAAGATCAGATGTCGTCAGGATCGTTATGCGAATCTCAGTATCCCTGATCGGAGGTGGGGATTGGAGTGTTGCGAGCAGAATGATCCCGATGATGGCAGCAGCGATGATAAGGGCGGATCGGTGAGAGATCATGAATAATCTTCAGATACCACCTGAAAATAGAAAAAGGTGTGCAGGATTATTTACCGGATCACCGGATCGCAGATATCTTCTTCGAGGGAGCACTTATCGATATACTGGAGATTAAATTTATAGAAATTCGTGAAGCCGCAGTTTCTGCATCGGACGGTGAAGTGGTTGCAGCCGACGAAGAGATCATGCATCCCCTCAACTCCACAGTTCCTGCAGGTCGCTGTCGGCTCAAGACGCCAGACATCATAACAGGATATCGGTGTGTAATCTCCAACCTCTCCGATCTCCGCCATCTTTGGGACGAAGATCCGGGTAGCTCCGCAGTTCGCGCAGACGACCTGGGCCTGCTGCGGAACGACCTTGATCACCTGGTCGGCATCTTCATGGCAATGATAACAGTCGATCCGGTACCTGGTTGAGAAAACACCTGGCTTCATAAAAGAGACTGAGGATGCAGAAGATGAAAAAAGTACCCCTTCCCGGATGGGGAGGGTGTATTGTATCATTAAAAAGGGATTGTAGTTTGGATCTTACATCATGCCGGGCATTCCGCCCATGCCACCCATTCCACCCATGCCACCCATGTCGTCTGGCATGCCTTCTGGTCTGGACATCTTGGAAGCGGCGATGACGTCATCGATCCTGAGGATCATGACGGCAACTTCTGCTGCGGATGAAATTGCCTGTGTCTTGACACGGAGCGGCTCAACAACGCCTGCTGCCTTCATGTCAGTTGCTTTTGCCTGATACACATCAAGCCCATAGGTCTTATGACCCTGCTCATGTGCGGCTCGGAGCTCGACAAGCATGTCGATCGGGTCAAGTCCTGCGTTCTCTGCGAGGGTGCGGGGGATGATCTCAAGAGCGCTTGCAAATGCCTCGATTGCGAGCTGTGCCCGGCCACCGACGCTGGATGCGTAATCACGGAGACGGAGTGAGAGCTCGATCTCTGGTGCACCGCCACCGGCGACGA
>NZ_JAUSCG010000012.1 GCF_030651615.1 Methanocalculus sp. | reverse complement strand
CGTGGAATAACACCGCACATGGCCGGGAGATACGAGAAGGCTTTACCAGAGTTTGTCATCACCGATCCGAGCCGGTCAGTTGCCGGTGAGACAACCATGCAGGTGTCTGCATAGACATGTGCACCTGATGCCTCTATCTTTCCGACAAGGTCCTCGTGTTCGTCTATCATCTCCTTCGAAGCAAACACAAAGAACTCTTTTTTTACCTTCTTCCCGGACAATAATCCGGCAAGGGTCCTGAGTTCATCTTCTGAGAGGTGTGGACATCCAACAGCAACTGCGTTCACTTCACTATCAGAGAAGACCGCCTCCACATCAGAGACAGGGATTGTGATCGACTCTTTCCCTTCAATTGAGAACGAATTTTTAAAGAACGGCACCCGTGCCTCCGGGGTGATATCCTCGACATGGAAGAGTGCAACAGCACCGGTTGCCGCCATCGCCGCTCCAAGTGCCTTTAAGCGATCACGGTTACCTCTGATACCACGGAAATAGGGAATTCTGTTCCCGGCTTCTTTTCCAGCGATATACCCAAGTGCACCAAACTCCGCCGGACCCCAGTCCTTTGTTGCAGACGGATCATCCACCCCGATGACCAGATCGGGAAGCCGGTTCTTCATGATATGCAGTCCGTATTCGGGGGTCTTCCCGATCAATGCCGACGCAAGGGCAGACGGACCTCCTTCACGGTTTGTGCGGGCACCAAGAACCGAGTTTGCAAAAGCAACCGCAGAAGACTCAGACCATGCAAGATGGTCCCCATAACTGACGATATTGTGATAATACGGTGTGCAGGTGCATGAGAGGCTGATCCCGAGTCTCCGGTATGCATCAAGGATCTCCTCCTGTTTCTTTGCGAAGTGATCCTCGATCCCCATAGCCCTCCAGTCATCTCTTGGCATACCGATCGGATTGAGGAATGCAGGAACAACTGCGCGTGCATCAAGCCCATTAAGCCATTCAAGGCCAGCATCACCGATAGTTTTGTACGATGCCCCACTCACCTGAACACTCGATACCGGTATCAGCCGCTCTGCCCCATACACCTTTCCAAGGGCGATGAGTATCTCAAGCATCACCCTCCTTGTCTCTCCATACTCTCCCGAAAGTATCTCTTCATCTGATCTGTCAAGCTCCATTATGCATCCCATCCTGCTCTGATATATTCATCCTCTTTTCCAAGCGGCATCGTCGCATCCACCCCGATCTTCACATTCAGCCCGTCTGCAATTCTTGAAGGATCAAGGGATGAACCCCGGACACCGCTTATCACCATCAGATCCGTATCTCCCCGGACACGGGTAGCGATCGCAAACTCGACATCATCCGGATCATGTATCGTAATATCGGAATCCACAATGACGACATGTTTCAGTGAGGTGTGTGCGGCGAAAGCCGCCATGATTGCGTTCTTTCCATCCCCTTCCGTCTGCTTCTCGATCTGAACAACCGCATGCAGATACCCGGCGCCACCACGTGTCAGGAGGACATCTTTTACCTTCGTCACTCCTGCTACAGACTGATAGATCCTCGGCTCATAGGGCGCCCCCATCAGGAGACGGTGCTCAGCACCCGCCGGAAGGATGCCATGATAGATCGGATTGCTCTTTGTGGCAACTCCGGTGATCTCGATCACCGGCTGATTCCTGATCGGATCATAGGTCCCGGTGATATCCACAAATGGCCCTTCTGCTGCCGTCTGGTCTGTCAGATATCCTTCAAGGACAAATTCGGCATCAGGCACCCGGACACCATTTGAGAGCGTCTTCACCCGGATCTCTCCACCCATCAGTTCTGAAGCATACGCAAGCTCCTTTCCCTGAGGCACCCTTGTACATGATGCAAAGGTAACTGCCGGATGAACACCAATCGCAATTCCAATCGGGAGCCTCTCCCCTTTCGCGTGGGCGGCCTTCATCAGCTGGTACGTATGCCGCCCCTCCACAATCCGGGCGACGAGGCGATCCGTACCTGCAACAAGCATCCGGTGAATCGCAGCATTCTCAACTCCGCCAAATGAAGAAAAGACGATTCCTGCAGTGAGGTATGCTCCGGCATCCAGTGGGAAATGAGTCATCACTGGAACCGATCCGAGATCAGGTGCAACAGTCTGTAATGTTCCTTCTTCGACGATGGCACCATCATACCTGCACCCGGCAAGTTCCTGGACCATCGTCTTCGAATTCATTCCAAGGGCAAGGGCAAGTGTCTCCCTGTTTGCGGTGAGGTTCATCACACCACGGTGCCCACCATCCAGTTTATGGAAGAAGAGAGGTTTGTCGGTTCCATATGCCATCTTCGGTGCTTCAAAGACCGTTGATACCTCTTCTTCAATATCGATTAAAAGACCTGCTTCCCGCACTGTCCCGATAAAATCACGCATGATATCCACTCCATCGTCTTCCAATAGTATGATCGATCTCCAGATGATCCAGGATACGGGAGACGATCATATCTGCAAGGTCCTCAATCTGTACCGGTTTCTGGTAGAACGGAGGCGATGCCGGAAGAATGATTGCCCCCGCATCATGAGCAGCGAGCATATTGACAAGATGCACCCGTGAATACGGAGTCTCTCTCGGTACGAGGATGAGCGGACGTCTTTCTTTTAAACAGACATCAGCTGCACGTCCGATCAAAGAATCCGAGATACCATGGGCAATCCCGGCAAGTGTCTTCATTGAACAGGGAACAATCACCATTCCATCAAACCGAAACGACCCACTTGCAATTGCAGCGGCCAGGTCAGAGTTATCTTCATAAATGAGATCCGCACCTGGAAAGGAGATTCCTTCAAGACCAGCGATCATCTCTGCTGTTTCAGATACGATCAGGTGGACTTTACACTCCTTCCTGACAACTGCAAGGAGTCGTTCTGCATAGATCATCCCGCTTGCACCTGTCACTCCGATGACCAGTTCTTTCATCTTATTTTCCCTCTCCCTCTTCTGTTTCTATCATGAGTTTATCTTGTTTTGTTGCCGGGCGGATCTTAAACACCTCTGTTGCTGCAAGAGAGACTGCTTCACGGTGCTCTTGCGGACAATAGACACCAAGACGCCACTGGGATCTCCGGATATCATTCATCCCCCGGATCAGAGGAGACATATCCTCAAGTGAGACGATATCATGGCGGCTTTTTACAAGAACACCGATCATCATATCCCCTGGAAACGGCGGGATATCGACAGAGACCTCATGGGAATGAACACCGGCATGTGAAGCGATCTCTTCAGCGATGGATATCGATTCGGGAA
>NZ_JAUSCG010000011.1 GCF_030651615.1 Methanocalculus sp. | reverse complement strand
AAAAAGTGGAATGTTGAGATCTGTGATGTAACCCTGAGGGACGGCGAACAGACCCCGGGTGTGTCGTTCACTTCTGAGGAGAAGTGTAGAATTGCTGACCTGCTCGATCATATCGGCGTTGATGTCATAGAAGCCGGTTTTCCTGTCGTCTCCAGAATCGAAGCGTCATCTGTTCATGATATCTCAAATCTGGGTCTTGATGCACGCATATGCTGCCTTTCACGCGCAATGAAGTCGGATGTCGATTGTGCACTGGAATGTGATGTCGATATGATCAGTATCTTCATCGCAACATCAGACCTGCATATGCGGGTCAAATACAAAAAACCACGTGAGAAGGTTCTTGCACAGGCTCTTACAATTGTTGAATATGCCCACGATCATGGTATTCAGATCCGTTTTGCTGCCGAAGATGCCTCAAGAACTGATCCCTCCTTCCTTCGTGAAATGTATCTGCAGGGTGCAGAATATGGAGCAAATTATGTCTCTTTTGCAGATACCGTCGGGTGCCTCACTCCTCTTGAGATGGCGAAGATCATTGATGCTCTCGTTATCGATCTCCCGATCCCTCTCTGTGTTCACTGCCATGATGATATGGGGTGTGCCGCGGCAAACACCATCACCGCAGCAGAACGAGGTGCGTATCAACTCCATACGACAGTTAATGGAATTGGTGAGAGAGCAGGAAACGCATCTCTTGAAGAGGTGCTGACAGCCCTCAGGTTCAAAGGAGGTGTTGACAGGTACGATCTCTCCCACCTCGTTCATCTCAGTGACGTTGTCTCCGATGCATCGGGAATACCTATATCAAAGACGAAGGCGATCGTCGGCGAACATGCGTTTGCACATGAATCAGGGATTCATATCGCAGCACTCATTGAAGACTCTGCTACCTATGAATATATTCCTCCTGCCCTTGTTGGTGGTGAGCGACATTACATCCTTGGAAAACATACCGGCAAGAAAGCTATCGTTCATATTCTCGGTTCGATGGGACATGAACTCCCGGATGATCGGATCTGCTGGATTCTGGAGCAGGTCAAGATTCATAGCGAAAAAAAATGCAGTATCACCCATGAACTCCTTCTCTCTCTCATTCATCAGGCAGAAGAGGAGGTGGCCTGATGACTCACACACTCACAGAACAGATCCTCGGCGGGGATGCAGGGGAGTATGTTGATCGCCGGGTTGATCGTGCGTATGTCCATGATGGGACGGGTTTTCTTACCCTCGAATCATTCAGGGAGATGGGTGTCTCACCAGGAATCGATCCAACACGCATCTCAGTCCTTTTCGATCATATCTGCCCGGCAAATACCGGATTGACCGCTGATCTCCAGCGTGAACTCCGTCTGTATGCCAGAACTGCAGGGATGAACTTCTCAGACTGCGGCAGTGGCATATGTCACCAGATTATGAGTGAAGGCATCATCCTCCCCGGCGAGGTGGTTGTGGGTGCAGATTCCCACTCCTGCACGGGAGGGGCATTCGGAGCCTTTGCAACAGGTGTCGGTGCAACCGATATGGCGGCGATCTGGGCTTCGGGAGAGACATGGTTCCGTGTCCCGGAGACGATCGGGATCAGGCTGGAAGGTCACCTTAGCGGTGCTGCAGAAGCTAAAGATCTTGCCCTTGCAGTTGTTTCCAGGCTTGGAATGGAGGGAGCCACGTACTGCGCATTAGAATATTACGGTGATGGAGCTTATACCGTTGATATGGAAGGCCGCCTCTGCATCACAAATATGGGGGTTGAAACCGGAGCGAAGAATGCAATCTTCTATCCCGATTCTGTCTGCCGGGATTATCTGGCAGGGTATGGACACCAGATAACGGTCCGGACCAGGCAGGACTGTACCTACAAGCAGGAGGTGCAGATCGATCTTGATGATATCGTCCCTCTTGTTACTGTTCCTCATCGGGTTGACTCAGCCCGACCTGTCTCGGATCTCGCGGGGATTCTGGTTGATCAGGTTCTCCTTGGTACCTGCACCAATGGAAGATATGATGATCTCAGAAGATTTGCGTCAATTGTCCGGGGCAAGCATGTAAAGGTGAGGACCATCGTCGTTCCGGCATCACAGGATATCCTCCTCCGTGCTACGCAGGATGGCATCATCGCTGACCTCATCGCTTCTGGTTGCATGGTGATGACACCGGGATGCGGGCCATGCCTTGGTACTCACAGTGGTGTCCTTGGTGAGGGAGAAGTCTGCCTCTCCACCGCCAACCGGAACTTCAAAAACCGGATGGGGGTTGGAGGTTCGATCTATCTTGGATCCCCGTCGACTGCTGCTACAACAGCTCTTGCCGGTTGTATCACTGATCCGGAGGTTTCCCATGTATAAAGGAGAAGCAGTCTGCCTTGGAGCGGATATTGATACTGACCTCGTCATTGCCGGGCGGTACCTCAGAACAAAAGACAGATCGGTCTGGGCATCACATGTCTTTCTGGATCTTGATCCGGCACTTGCCGGGCGCCTCTCTGGCTCTGTCATTGTCGCGGGCAGAAACTTCGGATGCGGCTCATCACGTGAACAGGCCCCGGTTGCTCTTAAAGAGGCGGGTGTGGTTGCGGTCATCTCGCCGCTCTTTGCCAGAATATTCTTTAGAAATGCAATAAATGTCGGTCTTCCTGTCCTCGAGGCCGAGATCCGTTCCTGTCATGATGGTGACCAGATCGAGATCGATCTGGATAACGGGCAGATCAACGTTGATGGTGTTGTCTACCTCTTCACCCCACTCTCTCCACGCATGCGGGATATCCTTCATGCTGGCGGACTGGTGGCGTACTGGAGGGGAAAAGCATGATATTTCCACCAGAATGCAAGGTTGTAGGCCACGCATTTCAGAAACCGGTCGGAGATAAGGTCTACTTCCTCTCCGAGTATCTCATCAGGAGAGTTCAGGACGGCTTTGAACTTATCAAGGTGATTCCGGATCCAGATGGTACCGGTATGATGCGGGATATCCTCCATGAAGAGGTGCTCGCAAAAGCTGAAGAGACAGTGATGTACTCAGAACGGGTGAATCAGCATGATCGAGCAGGGATGGTCCGGCGCGCGCTCCAAACCGGAAAACGGTGTACCATCTTCGGGGCGATGGACGAACATATGAACTTCGTCCTCGATCCCGATCTCTCAGAATTCCAGATTGTGCATGTATATGACATACGTCCTCCAAGAGCCAATCTCTCGGTGACGATTGAGATCCTTGAAGAACAGGGCCTTCTTGGAGAGTTGAACTGTGTCTTTGACCATCATGTCAGGGACATCTCTCTCATCGATGCTGATGTCTATCCCTGTCGGGCCGGTGGTTTTGCAAAAACGCTTGATATGGACCGAATGGAAGGGGGAGAGCGTGTGGCGGGATGCCTGACAGGAAGGCAGCTGTACCAGGAATGTTATGGTAAGGAATTCACTCAGATTGAGATCTGCCCGGTTTCATCTGTTACACAGGAACCGTTTATTGCCCGGTGCTGCAGAAAGGAGCGGGGTGGTATTGGTGTGTATAACGGCTTCTTTGGTGCAGTGGTTCATTGGGGTGCAACACCCAAGACGGTGCTTGATGCAATGTATGATCTGATCGCTGCATGGAGGGTTCGGAATGGTCAGGATAGCGATCGTTCCCGGTGATGGCATCGGCAGGGAGGTTATCCCGGTAGCCTGGAATATCATCTCTTCACTTCATCCTGAATTTGAGTCGTTTGAAGTGGAGGTGGGATATGCCAGATGGCAGAGAACCGGTATTTCCTGTACTGATGAAGACATCAGTGTCATGAAGGA
Organism: Methanocalculus sp.; assembly: GCF_030651615.1. Classification (GTDB taxonomy): domain Archaea; phylum Halobacteriota; class Methanomicrobia; order Methanomicrobiales; family Methanocorpusculaceae; genus Methanocalculus. Next base: position 8,231 of record NZ_JAUSCG010000011.1, on the reverse strand, counting down.
AGCTGATGCAATCCTCTTTGGTGCTGTGACGACACCTCCGGACTCCTGTTATTCATCGGTCATCCTCAGGATACGGCATGCACTTGATCTCTATGCCAATCTTCGTCCGGTGAAGGGTGACGACTTTGATATTATGATCGTCAGGGAGAATTCAGAAGGTCTTTATTCCGGGATTGAGTGGCGTGAAAAAGACCGTGCCTGCACGGTCCGTGTCGTCTCGGTGGAGGGGAGCAGACGTATTGCACGATGTGCCTCCCATCTTGCAAAAGCTCGTGGATGCCTTCTGACGATCGGAAACAAGGCAAATGTTATCAAATCTGACGTTCTCTTCCGGGAGATCTGCTGTGAAGAGGCTTCGCGTGCAGGCATCCCGTTTGAAGCCTGTTTTATCGACTCGCTTGCCCTTGATATCCTTCAGCACCCGAAACGGTATGGTGTGATCGTCACCACAAATATCTTCGGTGATATCCTCTCTGATGTTGCAGGGTATCTGGTCGGAGGGCTTGGGATGCTTCCTTCTGCAAACATCGGGGATCAGCACGCGCTCTTTGAACCGGTGCATGGTTCTGCGCCTGATATTGCCGGGCAGGGACGAGCAAATCCTATAGCCGCGATCAGGAGCGGTGCAATGCTTCTTACCCATCTTGGGTTCAAGGAGGATGCAGAGCTGATAGAAGATGCGATCCGATCTGTCTGCCAGAGTGGGATCAGAACGCCTGATCTTGGGGGCAGCGCCTCAACCGGCTCGTTTGGAGAAGCAATACGATCAGCACTTGGGTGCTGATCGCTTCTTCTGCCAGAACCCAAATCCTTTCTTCTTCTCTCGTACAGTAACAGTATGGTTACTGTCGGTGTTCATGTCTCGATCGCAGGGTCGATCGATCGTGCCGTATCCCGTGCTCTGGAACGGGGATGTGACACGTTCCAGATATTCTCACGCAATCCCCGTGGCTCGAGTTATACTCCCCTGAGTGATGAGTCGGCAGGTGATTTTACTCATGCAATGAAGATTTCCGGGATCAGATCTGCGGTTGTACATATGCCATATCTCCCAAATTTCGCATCTGAAAAGGAGGAGATATTCAAAAAATCTATTGAGAGCCTCTCGGTGGAACTCTCAAGGTGTGCGAAGCTTGAAGTGCCGTTTCTCGTAACACACCTTGGTCATCATGGTCCTTCCGGAAAAGAGGAAGGACGAAAGAGGGTAGCTTTTGCGATCAACACCGCACTTGCAGATGCAGATGACGGAGTCCGTCTGGTCCTTGAAAACACCGCAGGTGAGAAGAACTCTGTTGGAAGTGATCTTTTGGATATCAAAGCAATCATCGATCAAATTGATTATCCAAAGAGAATTCAGGTATGTTTTGATACCTGCCACGCCTTCTCCGCTGGGTATGATCTCAGATCAGCCGAGGCAGTGGGAGAAACCTTTGATACGTTTCACGATCTGATCGGCCTGGAACGCCTCTCAATCATCCATCTGAATGATACTAAAGGAGAGCTTGGATCAGGTCTTGATCGGCATGAACATATCGGCCTTGGAAAGATCGGAGAGGAGGGGATCAGCGCTATCCTCCACCACCCCCGTCTCCGCCACCTCCCCTTTATCATGGAAACTCCTGAGGATGATCGCCGGGATGATATCGGCAATATCGCAAAGGTCCGCGAACTCGCGGTTTAATCCCTTTTCTTTGATTGGAGAAGTACTACTGCTCCGGCAATGCCAAGAGCAGCTGCGATGAGGCCAAATCCTGGAGTCTGAGTCGGCTCAGAAATGATTGGACTGAATGCAAGAAGCCAGCCGTCCACCTTTCCGGTATGCCTTGACCAGCCGCCGACTGCTACCCTCCCACCAGAGATTGGAGCAACAGCGGTAAACCGTCCGTCTGCTTCAAGCAGGCGATGGGAATCCGTCAGATCACCGCCAGATGTTATCGATGCAATGAACGGATTGCCCGGTCCTGTAGCACCTGCAATAAGGAATTCATCTCCAAATGGAGCAACTCCATATGCGGCATATCCCTGGAGTTTCTCCTCCCAGAGCAGGGTACCTTCGTGAGAGATGCCTATTGCCCAGGCTTCGCCCTCTGAGTATCCATAGGGATTTGTGCCGCCGACGATCAGATATCCGCCATCCATCCCGGTGATCGCAAAGAGAGAACGTTCATTATAGGTCTTTGTCCATTCTGTTCCTCCGGTGCTGTTAATCTTCGTCAGGTGTCCGTGCCTTACAAAAACGGTCTCCATCGGATCACCGGTATTTCCAATAAGCAGGTACCCACCATCATCTGTTGCAATGATATCATGGATTGAGACCCCTTCATATGCCACTGTATCAATGCGTGCACCTGAGAGGTTATACCGGGAGAAAAACCCTGATACGCCTTCCGGATCGTCTGCTGGTGCCCATCTCCATCCGACGAGGATGATCTCAATATCCGAGAGGAGGATCGCTGCTGGCGCATCGCCCGGTAGCTCTTCATCCCAGATCAGTGTTCCATCCGGATCGGTCATAAAGAGGTAACCGGATCCGGTGATCGCACCGGTCGGACTATCGGGATTCACCTGCTCATCAAGTGCTGCACCGATGATCCTTCCATCATTCAGCTCTTTGATCGAGACAACCCGGCTTGTCGGGTATATCTTCTGCCAGAGCACCGATCCATCAGCATCCGTCTTCATCAGGAAGGCATGATCACTGGTATCCTTCTCAAAGGCATGGCCTCCGATGAAGCGTCCGCCATCACGTGATTCTTCTATGGTGAAGATGTCGGTATATAATCCGACCGAATAGCTCAGGTTCTCTGTCTCATAAGAGAAGATATCCCCTGCGGATACAGATCCTGACAGTGTACAGAGGCAGAAGACGATACAGACTGCCCATACTGCCTTCCTGAGTAGTGGTGTTTGACTCATGGTATCACAATTGTATCCCATACTATACCCTCCCTTTCAGAAAGTGTTTCTCCTTCTGAGTGTGTTTATGTCGGATCACCGCATATACCAGAGGTAGTGAAGGCAACTTTCGATGGAACAATGATTCATACCGGTCCGGATGGCCTCTCCCTCTACGATCAGGGAGGATATGGACGCCCTGAGGAGTCCGGGCTCGGACTGTCCCCTGAGGAGGCATTATATCTCCTCCAGAGGGGCAAACTTGAACCGGAAGGATTTGATTTTGACTCCCTCCTGATGCGGTTTGCAGACACGCATAACTTCCTCAGATCGTTCATCGTCTATCGTGACATTCGTGAACGGGGATATGCGGTCCAGACCGGCCCCCATGATTTCCGGGTATTCCGGCGTGGTCAGAGACCCGGTAAGGGAACAACCCAGTATCTCATACGTGTCCTCTCAGAGCGCGATCCGATCGTCTTTTCAGCACTCATCCGTGAGGTTGGAACAGCTGAGAATATGAGGAAGAATTACGTCCTTGCGGTCGTTGATGATGAGGAAGAGCTGACATACTATGATATACGGTTTCATCGTCCAAAGCCCCGTGAAGTAACACCCCTTGGTAAAGGTATTGTTGCAACTCCGATTGGAGCATCTGCAATGGTTACAGGAGAGTCGGGGTCAGCTCTTGAGACGCAGTGGTTTGGGACCCGGCTTGATCCAAACCGCCTCCTCCTCTCCCCGCCTGAGGTACTCTTCCTCCTCGATCAGGAAATCATCGGGTTTTCCGGTGGATCTGTTGATCGGGATCAGTATAACCGATCTGCTCTGGCTGCTGACAGTGAACTGAATGAGAAGCTTATCGTCTATTCGGCACTCAGAACCCTTGGATATACTCCGAGAACCGGGTATAAGTTCGGCCATCACTTCAGAGTCTATACCGAGAGCAACAGCCACTCTGAGATGCTTGTCCATGCCATTCCCGAAGGCTCTGAGATTGCGATCTCCACCATCTCCCGTTCGGTCAGGATGGCTCACAGTGTGAAAAAGAAGATGTTGTTTGCGTGTGTACAGAGTGAAGGCATCGTGTACATTGAATTTGCACGAATGAAATTATGAGAGTTACTTCTATGGAGTCTGGGATTAATCCATGGTCAAGCACGCCTGATGTCGATATCGCCCGTCTCTTTACGGATTTTGGGATTGAGCCTGTCGAAGAGGTAGCAGGTGCGCTTGAATCTGCACCGGCATTCTTCCGGAGAAAGATCGTTGTCGGACACCGTGATTACGGAGGGGTCGTGAATGCAATCAACTCTAAAACCCACTTCAATGTGATGACGGGGTTTATGCCTTCAGGTCATCCCCATCTTGGTCATCTGATGGTAATGCGCGAAGTCGTCTGGCATGTCGAACAGGGTGGATCAGGATATGTCGCTATTGCAGATCGTGAGGCTCATGCGGTCAGGGGCCTGTCATGGGATGCCTGCAAAAAATATGGACGCGAATATCTTGAATGCCTCTACGCACTCGGATTTACAGGGACGACCTACTATCAAAGTGAGAACGAACGGCTGAAGGATCTTGCATTCGAAGCAGCGATCCGGATTAACTTCTCTGATCTCTCTGCGATCTATGGTTTCTCTCAGGAGACCTCACTTGCACATGCAGACTCTGTTGCAACTCAGGTGGCAGATATCCTCTATCCCCAGCTTATGGGGGGTCCTGCACCGACCGTTGTTCCGGTGGGTATTGATCAGGATCCGCATATCCGTCTCACCCGGGATATTGCGCATAAGATGCGGTGGTTCACCGTTCTGGACAGCGGCGATTTAATCAGTGTCAGGTCAAAGAACGCACCTTCTCATGCCCTTGATGCGGTTGCCGATGCATTTCCCGGATCGAGACGGTACGAAGGGCATGTTGATATTCCTGGCGCAGATTGTATATCAGTATCAGAGAAGGTTCGCGCTCTTGAAGTGGCTGAAGGCGGCTATGGTTTCATCACGCCCTCATCCACATACCATTCTTTCATGCAGGGGTTGCAGGGGGGGAAGATGTCAAGCAGTGTCTCCGATTCTCTCTTCTGGTTTGACGAACCTGTAGCTGATGTTAAAAAGAAGGTGATGGGAGCTCTCACCGGAGGAAGAATGACAAAAGAGGAGCAGTTCAGGCTTGGAGGTGAGCCGGATAAGTGCCCGGTCTACCTCTTAAACCTCTTCCATATGATTGAGGATGATACTGAACTTCTTGAGATTCGCTCCGCCTGCCTCTGTGGTTCCCTCCTCTGCGGAGCATGCAAGAAAGCAACGTTTGAGCGGGTCAAAGAGTTCCTCTCAGACTTTAAGGAGCGAAGAGATGCTATTTCTCACAAGGTTGTGGTCTGATTGATGGAACTGACTGTAAATGAAAAACGCCTCCTTGCAACTCTTGGAAGATGCGGATCAGCCGATTCGGAAACCCTCGCGAATGAACTATCAGCCGATGCCGGTGCAGTAGTGCAGTGGGCTCACCTGGCCGCAGGCAGGGGACTTGTGTCGATCCGGCGTGAAGTGCATGAAGAGCTCTGCCTGACCGATGAAGGCCGTTTATATGCAGAACAGGGTCTTCCGGAGAGGCAGGTGGTCGAGAGCATCGATGGCACGATCCCGATGAGTGAACTCTCCCGCCATCCGCTTTCAAAGGTGGCGATCGGATGGATGCGGAAGAATAACTGGATAAAGATCGAAAGTGGCATCGCAAAGGTAGCAGATGCAACTCCAAAGAGTCGTGATGAAGACGCCCTTGCAAAGATTGCCGCAGGTGCAGGAGATCTGAAAGATTGTGGGGAACTGAAATCACGGGGCCTTGTCACCGTTCATGAAGAGGTCTGTTGGATTATTGGCATTACACCCGGGGGAAGAAAAATTCTTGAAGAAGGAATCGATCTCCGCCCTGAAGTCGGCACCCTCACCCGTGAGCAGATCCTCTCCGGCTCATGGCGAAATGATGCACTCCGTCGCTACAGCCTTACCACCCCTCCACGCCGGATGTATCCTGGCAAAGCTCATCCGTACCGCAGGATTCTTGATGAAGTGCGGACCCTCCTCCTTGAGATGGGCTTCTCGGAGTTCTCCGGAAATATCGTACAGAGCGTATTCTGGAACTTCGATGCCCTCTTCCAGCCACAGGATCATCCGGCACGTGAGATGCAGGATACCTTCTATCTTGATCGTACCCATCCTCTCCCTGATGGATGGGAGAAGATCCGTGATATGCACGAGCATGGAGGGGACACCTCATCAACCGGCTGGGGTGGTGTCTGGGATAAAAGAAAGGCCGAAGGATCGGTTCTCAGAACCCATTCCACTGCCCTCTCGATCCAGTACATTGCAGCGCATCCGAAACCTCCGGTGAAGGCCTTCTCTCTATCGCGGGTTTACCGGCGTGAGTCAATCGATCCGACCCATCTTGCCGAATTCGAACAGCTTGAGGGTATTGTGATGGATGAGGGTGTCACCTTCAACCATCTCCTCGGTTTTTTAAAGGAATTTTATTTCAGGATGGGATTTTCGGATGTCAGGTTCCGGCCAGGATACTTCCCCTATACCGAACCATCAGTCGAGCCTGAGGTCTGGGTCGATGGCCTTGGATGGGTTGAACTCGGTGGTGCCGGTATCTTCCGTGAAGAGGTGACCTCATCATTTGGAATTAACTATCCGGTCCTTGCATGGGGTCTTGGGATCTCCCGTGTTGCGATGCTCCGGCTTGGCCTCAAGGATCTCCGCCAGTTGTATAAGAGTGATATCGACTGGGTTCGAAACCATCCGTCATACAGGAGGGACTAAAATGGCGATCATCACGTTGAATTATGAATACCTCGAACGCCTCTGCAGAATGGATAAAGATACGATCCTTGCAGCCCTTCCGATGATCGGATCCGATATCGAACGGCTTGAAGAGGATCATGCTGATGTTGAGTTCTTCCCTGACAGAACAGATCTCTACTCGGTTGAAGGTGTTGCACGGGCGATGCGGGGTTTCCTTGGCATAGAGACCGGTCTCCCTGAGTATCAGGTGGAAGAATCAGGGATCTCGTTCTCAGTCGATCCGGGACTGGCCGGTATCCGCCCTGTCCTTGGATCAGCGGTGATTAGAAACCTCTCATTTGATGATGCATCGATCGAGTCGGTGATGGCGCTTCAGGAGGCGCTCCACTGGGCTATCGGTCGTGGGCGGTCGAAGGTGGCGATCGGAGTGCATGATCTCTCTGCCATCACACCGCCATTCAGGTACATCGCCTCTCCCCGTAACCGGCAGTTTGTGCCTCTCGATTATACAGAGCAAATGACAATGGAAGAGATCCTCGCTGAGCATCCAAAAGGGAAGATGTATGCGGGTATCGTTGAGCATTTTGATCGCTTCCCCTTGATCCTCGATTCAGAGGATCAGGTCCTCTCATTTCCCCCGATCATCAATGGTGAGCTGACACGCGTCACTTCAGAGACGACCGACATCCTCCTTGATGTCACCGGAACAGATGAACGGGCGGTGCAGAATACTGTTGCAATCATCTGTTCTGCCCTTGCCGAGGCCGGAGGCCGTATAGAATCGGTAACCATTGATGGCGTTATATCCCCATCACTTGCTCCGGTTGAGCGGATCATTGATGCGGATGCCTGCGGACGTCTGCTTGGAGTTCCAATAACAAAGGAATCGATAATTCCACTCCTTGAGAAGATGCGGTTTGGTGCTGAACCTCTTGATGGATCACAGGTCAGAGTACTTGTTCCCTGTTATCGTGCTGATATCATGCATGACTGGGATATCTTTGAGGATGTTGCCATCGCATACGGATTTAATGCATTTTCAGCCACTCTTCCTCCGACATACACCATCGGAAGCGAAGATCCCCCTCAAAAACTTGCAAAAATCGTTTCAGATAGTGCAATCGGCCTTGGATACACCGAAGTGATGCCATTTACACTGACAAACGAACGGATCAGTTACGATTCAATGCAGAGGCCACAATCAGATCGGGCATTACATATTCTTCATCCGATCTCTGTTGAGAATACGATGATCAGAACTGATCTCCTGCCCTTGCTCCTTGAGATATTACAGCTGAATAAACACAGGGAGCTTCCCCAGCGGATCTTTTCTGTCGGAGATGTGAATGATTGTGTTGTCACCTATCAGAAAGCAGCGGGTGTCGCAATTCATCCCGGCGCGGATTTCTCAGAGATCTATGCAACAGTGGATGCCCTTCTCAGGGAATTGGGGTCAGATACTGCCATCACCGCATCAGAGGATCCGGCATTCATCTCAGGCAGGCAGGGTGCTATTATGATCGGAGAAGA
>NZ_JAUSCG010000007.1 GCF_030651615.1 Methanocalculus sp. | reverse complement strand
TCTTCTCCTCGCTTTTGATCTCACGACCGCCGCTTCATCTGCCGATACGACACGGAGGAGATATGTCCCATGACAGGGTTTTGTATAGGGGAGGATGACCGTCTCTCCATCAAGGGCAATGGCAATCGGAGGGACACCGATGATCCGTTTCTCAAAGAGTTTGAACCCCGGATCGACATAGTATATCTCTTTGTACTGCTTCTCGACATACTCCCGGCACTCTTTGAATGAGGCCATCGAGAGGAGGACATCATATCCAAGATCTTCTACGCAGCCCATCCGAGCACCTCATCAAGTTTTCTTCTGAGTTTACCTGGATTATGGATCGCCTTCTCGACGATCTTCTCACAGGGGATATCAAGCTGTTCTGCGAGCTCTTCGGCCTCTCTCCCAAAGACGACAACAATAAGACGCCCTTCAAAGAGATACCTGATTGTCGTAGCATAACTGATCCCGGCATCATTATGGGCAAAGACGATACAGACTCCAGGATGTCGCTCTCCCGAAGCAAGCTCCTCGATACACCGGTCAAGCTCGACCATCCTCTTCACATACACCTTCTTTGGATCAGATACCTTCAGAAGAACAAGCACCGCGCTGTTGCCTGCGACCAGAACATCCCACTCATCCTCATTCAGACGATCGGCTGCATAAAGCGCAAGTGCCTGTTGAACCGGAACCTCGGGACAACCGAGGATAATTAAAGCTCCATTTCCCTCTTCACTCATAGTAATCCTCAAATCTTAAAGATCCCAAAATGGTGTGATATCACAGCCTGTACAGGGGAGGCACATTGTACGGGCTTTTGTGGCATCGAGACCATTGTTTGTAAGGATATCTTTCGTCTCCTTTGCAAGATACAGGAGCCGCTCCTGTGAGGGCCGTTCAACGGTGATCTCACCTGTACGAAGCGGCGATGCCGAGATCGGCCGGAGGTTTGGAATGACCCCCATACTGGCAAGAGTAGCAACACCATCAAGTACAGTGTCATCATCCTCACCCAGACCGATGATGACATTCGTAAAGACCGCATTCTTTCCAAAGATCAAGACTGCCTGCCTGAGTGCATCGAGTATCCAGGATAAGGAGAAGTCGCGGCAGACATTAGCGAAGATCAGAGGATCCATCGTCTCGACATTGTACTTGATCTCGTCTGCACCTGCATCATAGAGCAGCCTGCTCGAATCCCTCGTCGGATAGACCGAGACACCGATTGGGAGATCGAAACGACGACGAAGTGCCTGTACCACCTCCACCATCCTCTCCACCTCCTCTTCAGGAGAGATGGCCACACCGCTTGTAAGGGAGATTGCTTTAAGTCTCCCGGTTGCAGACGCCTCTTCGACCATTTCAATGATCGTCTCTATACTTTTTATTCCTCCATGGAGTTTTGGAACCGGGCAGAATTTACAGTCAAAGATACAGGTTTCACTGACGGTGATGTATGCCTGCTCCGGACAGTGGCAAAGCGGGCTTTCCAGTTCTCCCGATATAAACGGCTCACCGTGATAAAGAAGGAGAACACCATCTTCATCCGGAACGGCTTTCAGTGGAGAATGTTCCTTTACCGTCAGGCGAACCCTGTGGTCACCTGAGATGATGAAGATTGATCTGTCTCCGGCTCCGGGACCTGCTGTTGCAGACGTCTGTGGTGCAATCAAAGTGAGCTGCTTATCAAGCTCAATCGAGCCGATACTGATGAGAAATGCCTTATTTTCTACCGTCATCACCCGCATAGCTTCCCCCTGAAATCTCCATAATCATGATTATTCACAATTGTGAATTATCACACTATTCTGCCTTATGAGAGATATAGATTTGGATCTGGGGAGAATAATTGCGGAAAAATTTGCCTGAGTCTCAACTTTAATGTAGGTATGGTGATAAGTATAGTATGGCAACATCACAATTGTGATTGATTCTGCCAGAGTGGCGGAGAGGCTACGCGGTTGACTGCAGATCAACTACATCCCGGTTCGATTCCGGGCTCTGGCTCTTCTTATATGATCATATAAGACCTATTTGAGGAGAATTCAATGTTTTCTGCACAGGAACGGGATAGATACAAACGCCAGATCATGCTCTTCGGCGAAGAAGGCCAGGAGCGGTTAAAAGAAGCAACAATATTCATTGCCGGTGCAGGTGGGCTTGGTTCTCCGATATCTATCTACCTTGCAGTTGCAGGGGTAGGACGGATCATCCTTGTTGACAAAGACAGTGTGGAACTAACAAATCTTAATCGGCAGATCCTTCACTTCAACAGGGATATCGGGGAAAGGAAGACCATTTCAGCAGTAGCCAAACTCAGAGATATCAATCCGGATATCAGGATTGACGTCATTGATACAACAATCGATGAGACGAACGTCCTTGAACTCGTCGGAGATGCAGATGGGATCGTTGATGCGATGGATAACTTCCCGACGCGATATCTTCTCAATAGTGTGGCATATACAAAGAAGATCCCCTTCTTCCATGGAGGGATCCGTGGCCTCTGCGGTCAGGCGACAACGATAATCCCGGGAGAAACCGCCTGCCTCTCATGCATCTTCCCTCACCCACCCCCTGCCGAAGTATTTCCGGTTGTCGGGGTGACACCCGGTTTTATTGGAGTTGTGCAGGCAAATGAGGTGATCAAGTACTTCACCAGCACAGGAGAGCTTCTTGCGAATCGCCTTCTTCACTGGGATGGTGAACGGTCAACCGTTGATGAGATCAGGCTTGAAAAGGACCCTGCCTGCCCAGTCTGTGGTAAGAGAGAAGAGTGATTACAAAAGAAGGGATACAATTGTTTCCATGACTAATACACTTATAAGAGGGGAAAGACAGAGGTGAATCATGGTATGGGAAGAAGAGATACAATCTACCATCCCCATCTGCCTGACAATAATCACTCTTCTTCTTATCTGCGGTTGTACCGATATTCAGGGTGAGATTTCCAGAGAGACTGTCGCTGCACCGGATGCACCGGACTGGCTCGCATTACCGCTCACCGACCTTCTGACAGAGGAGGAGTTCACCCTTGAATCCCTTATAGCTTCCGGAAAGCCCGTTATCATTCATACCTTCACCACCTCATGCCCTGCATGCGGAGTCCAGTTCAACGAGGCGACAGATCTTCAGAGGGAGAATCCCGGCACCTATATCGTCATTGGTCTCAATATAGATTTTAATGAGGAGGATGAAGCAGTCATCCGGTATATCGAGAGGAACAGGTACCAGGGTCATTTTGTCACCGCACCCGGTCAACTTTCTATCGGACTCATCAGGACATTCGGCATCAGGGTCATGCAGTCGACTCCGCAGACGATACTCATCCATAATGATACAATCTATTACCTCGGCCCGGTCATCTTCTCATCCCGAGGGCTAGTGTCATGTCAATTATTAAATGTCGTAACTTTATTATATGGTGAACGTAGTATAATATGTAATGAGAAAATATGTTGTGACTCTCACCAAGGAAGAACGTGATACCCTTGAAGCCCTCTCCTCTAAAGGTAAACATTCATCTCAAGCAGTTCTGAATGCCCTCATCCTCCTTGCATGTGATGAGGGCGAGCACCAGACACAGCGTTCAACAAATGAAGAACTATCTCGCGTTCTGAATATCAGTATGAGAAAAATCGACCGTGTTAAAAGCAGATTTGTTCTGGAAGGTCTTGATGAGGCACTGACAAAGAAAAAACCAGATAGGATCTATGACAAAAAGACCGACGGTGATTTCGAAGCCAGATTAATTGCCTTGAGTTGTAGTGAACCACCAGAGGGCTATTCTAGGTGGTCACTTCGATTGCTGGCAGATAAAATGGTTGAACTTGAGTACGTTGACACAATATCTCATGAAGCCGTTCGTCAGGTTTTAAAAAAAACGAACTCAAACCGTGGCGAAATCAGGCGTGGGTAATACCCCCTAACCAGAACGGTAATTTCGTTGCTCAGATGGAACGGGTTCTGGATGTGTATAAGCGACCCTTCGATCCACAACATCCAGTTGTTTGCATGGATGAATCCCCAAAACAACTCATTTCTGAAACTCGAAACTCAATACCCTGTACACCAGGATATCCCGCCAGACATGATTATGAGTATCGCCGTTGTGGCACATGTAATATTTTCATCGCATGTGAACCTCTTGCCGGGAAACGATTGGTAAAAATAACTAATCGAAGAACCAAGCAGGATTGGGCCGAATTCCTGCGTGATATTGCTGCCCAATATGAAGATGCAGATACAATTACCCTGGTTATGGATAATCTGAATACACATGGACCGGGATCACTCTATGAAACCTATCCTCCCGAAATAGCCAAGAATCTCTGGGATCGGTTTGAGTTTGTCTATACGCCAAAACATGGAAGTTGGCTAAATATGGCAGAAATAGAGCTGAGCGTTCTCACCAGCCAGTGCCTTGATCGAAGAATAGACAGTATTGAGGTTGTCCAGAGAGAGGTTAAAGCATGGGAAGAATCCCGAAATAACAAAGATAGTCGGATAAATTGGCAGTTCACGACTGAGGATGCACGAGTGAAGCTATCTCGCCTTTACCCGACTTTTGAAGTTTGACGTGACACTAG
>NZ_JAUSCG010000004.1 GCF_030651615.1 Methanocalculus sp. | reverse complement strand
CCCTGTGCAACCGTGATGGAGAGGGGAGAACTTCCCCACCTTCAGGATATGATCAGGAGGTCCTATGCAGAAGGATTCCCGACCGTCACCCTCATCTCTCAGGATCTTCAGGATAGCTTCTTCAAACATGGTGCAGCTCCGCTATACAGGACGGCATCTCTTGGGGTTGTATGATCTCAACAGGCAGAACCGGATACTTCTCCGGGACTGCTCTGTACCCGCCGCCGGTGATATTCAGAAGAGTACAGTCGTCTTCTAAAATCTCACCGCGTTCAAGAGCAACAAGGAGGGCGGCACAGGCAACAGCAGCTGCCGGATCAAGGTCGATCCCTTCGGTCTCTTCAAAGAGTGCGCCTGCTCTGTCGGCATCATGGTTTGTGATCCCATACATCCGGCCACCGCAGTCTGAAAGGGCATCGAAGAGGCCTCCGGCCACCGCATAGGGGGGTCTCCGGTTCGTCAGGACATCGGCATGAACGTCTCTGATCGCCTCTTCTGCATGCGGCATATCGATTGCCGGTATGATCTCTCTCCTCTGTGCCTGCCATGCAGATACGAGCGGGATGAAGGGGAGATTCTGGGCGAGGTGGAGGCGGGGCAATGCCCCTCCGTACCGTCCATCTCCGATCAGCCTGAGTGCTGCTTCCCATGCGGCTATTGCGCCGGTGCCGCTCCCGACCGCCTGCACATAATGGTCCGGTATCCTTCCTGTCGTGACTGCTGCATCAAGAAAGACGGTACCCATCCCGTCACGGCGGGCAACATTCCTTGCACCGCCTTCAGGAGTAAATCCGGGCAGCTCGCAGATCCGATCAGCAATTGCTATTGCATCTGAGTAATCTCCGTCGACTGCGATCAGGGTGACATTCTCAGCAGGTCTCGTTGTCCAGATCCGATACAGTGACCGTGTCGGAACAACGAGGATGATCGGGATGTCCATCCCCTGTGCGGCCTCGGCAAACGCCCTTCCGGTGTTTCCGGCTGATGCAATGACAAGGGTGCCGCACCCGGTCTCTTTCAGACGTTCAAGTGTCGGCCAGGCTTCGAGCTCCTTAAACGAGCAGGTCGGAATATGTGCGTTTCGCTCCGGTGCATACCCGGAGAAACCGATCCAGAGGTTCGAAAGTCCTGCTTCAGCGGCAAAACCATCTGATCTGAAGGTGACCGGACCGCTCATCGTCTCTGGTATCTGCTGTACCGGGAGCCATCCGGCATACCGGAAGAGACCCGGCTCATCCCGAAGTATCAGTTGTTTCTCAGAATAGACGGCACGGAGCAGGCCGGGATGACCGGCCGGGCAGGTGAGCTCTCCCCGGTCATTAAAGACCTCACCACAGACCGGACACCGGAGCATGTGGGTCATGGCCCCTCCGAAAGGAGGAATGAGCCATCCATGATCTCGTCTGCAAGCCGTCTGCAGAGCCGCTCTGCCCGTGTTCGATCGGACTGGCGGAGGGTGATCGGAATATCGTTCTTATCCAATGAAATTGATCCGAGGTTCATGGTAAACACACCTCCTTCGCAGACAGAGGCGCAGGCGCCGCAGGCAAGGCAGAGAGAGCGGTCAAGCGTCTGCTCCGCCGATAGTGCACCGGCAGGGCAGATGAGGTGTGCAAGGCAGGGGGTGCAGCCGAGGCATCGGTCAGCATGGATCTGAACCCCCCGATCTGTTCCCTGCCAGACCCTGCCATAATGGGACGATCCGATCGGCTGTCTGGTGCTGATCCCGGCTACAGGCAAGGGAATCTCCTCATCGAGAACCATCAGTGCATGAAGTGATGAGGAGTCGAGCACAGGAATAGCAGCAGCAATTGAGGTGAGACATTCGGGCCCGTCAGATGTGATGAACCCACCCATCATCAGTGGGTCCATTCCTATCATATCGGCGGCACAGGCGAGGTTTGGACGCTCAGCAGTCGATCGCGTTCCGGTGCCGACGATGATTCCGTTAACACCGTTAACAAGGATGGGTGTACCGGAAGAGAGTGACCTGAGACCGGGATCGTTCTGAACCGGATTCACCTCCCCGCATCCCGAGACTGAGATCTCCTTATATGGGCCGGAAAGTCCGGTCACCGAGAAGATGGTGCGTATGATCCCCTCCTCTTCATTGAGGAATGCGGTGTAATTTTTAAATGCTGATCTCGAGGTATGAATCCGGGCGAATGTACAGTCTTTAAGTGTGATATCGTCTGAATACCTGCGTCCTTCGGCCTCCGCTTCCACCCCAATCCGCTCTCCGGCAACGAAATCTGCGAAGAGATGGCCACCCCCGTAACGTTCGTCCCTCTTTGCTGTCCCATAGACGATACAGTCAACAAGACCGAGCCGTTCATTTGGACACGGGCCGATAGATGCGGGGACACCATTCAGAAGGAGTTTTTCGGCCTTTCTGAAGGTGCCGGGTGGTGCAACCGGAACCGAGATGACGGCATAGGTCCCTGACATCACCCCGAATGTGCCGCAGGTGACGATATCGACATCTTCTGGTGTAAATGTCTCTCCTTCCCGCACCCTCTTCTTAAACTCCGGTGCAGGGATAACAACTGCTGACCCATTCCTGATCTTCTCGTTTATCTCTCTCTTCGTCTTCACAGTGATATCCCCTCCACTCTGACACGAAGTCCGTCTGCTGTCATAATAATCGTATTGACGACACCTGTATGAGAGAGTCCCATCAGGCAGTAGCCAGGGAGGAACCGTTGTCGTAAACCAAATGTCGGCTCACGGGAGACGACCTCTGCGATCCCCTCGAATGCATGGACATGGTATGCTTTCACGTCCATTACATCTTCATTTCGTGCTTCGATCGGGCTTGTCACATGGCAGGAGATGATCCCACTCACCGGATCTGCTGCTGTCACCCTGAGTGCATGGTTTATCGGGCATCCGGCTCCGGCAGGCCTTCCGATGAGGAGATCTCCTGCTTTGATATTCCATTTTTCGACGAGATCGGGTCGGAAAGGGACGATATCCTTGCGGGTGGATGGTTCACCGGGAAAAGGATGAAGGACGAAGTCATAGGAGAGGCCGAGGAGATCGAATCCGGAATATAATGACTTCTGCACTCCGCTGCTTTCCTGATAAAATGGGCAGTCCTGATGCCTCTTCGCTCCCCGGGCAAGGAGTTCCGAAAAAGCAGTGCATGATGCCGCCCCGCAGAGTCCGCAGTCTTTACCCGGTGGTATCCATCCCATCTATTCACCCCGGAAGAGGCTACCAGCACTATCCAGCCGTCGGACAACCCCAAAATGATTACTCCATCCGATCTGTTTCTTACCGACACAGACGGTACAGACACCAAGCGGTGGACTGCCCCGGAGGGTGATCCCTGCTGCATCCGTAATTTCGTGTAGTGCATCGATCATCTTCATCAGGTACCGCATCCCGGTCCCGACCATCGCATTCGTCTCGATGATCTCAATATCCGGCGCAACATCCCGGATACCTTCCCGGAAGACCTCCTTCTCGGCCTGTGATACGAGGTCGATCCTGGTGACAACGGCAGCATCCGCAAGGGCGATCATCGGTGCCATCTTGTAGGGGGAATGGGTTCCCCCGATTGCAGAGAGAACGGCAATCCCGAGGGATTCTGTTGTATAAGGGGTGCACCTGAGGCAGAGCCCGGCAGACTCGACGATCAGGTACTCTGCACCCTCTTTCCCGGCCCAGAGGAGGGCATCTGAGAGCACCATGATCCCGGCATGATCCGGGCAGAGGTCACCGGAGATGACCTTTCGTGCAGGAATGCCAAATTCAGATGCGATCTCTTCATCTTCAGTTGCATAGATGACATCAATCTTGAGGTATGCAGCTGACTTCTCAGGAAGATGCCTCAGAATCTGGCGGATCACCGCAGTCTTTCCGGCAGATGGCGGCCCTGCGACGATGATCAGCTTCACGCCGCCACGACCGTTTCGTTGAGGACTTCACCGGACCTGAGCCGCTCGCGGAGTGAGGAGAGGTAGGCATCAATCTCTGTCACCCGTTTCAGTACCTCTGCTTCTGATCCATCCGGTTCAAGGACAGCTAAAACAGCCCCATGCCCCATCACGATCCTTCTGTCGGACATCAATGAGACCAATGGATCATGGGTGACAAATATCACCGAGGTGCCCGTTTTCTTGAGACAGGTGATGACACGGTCACGGAAGATCCCTGCGTTCTCCACCTCGTCAAGGAGGATGATCGGTGCATTTGAGATGATCACGGCATCTGCAACGAGGAGGGATCGGGTCTGGCCACCGGAGAGTGAGGAGATCCGGCATTCTCCTCTGATCGGCTCACCAGTGAACTCATTGGCTAAAGCAACTGTCCTCTCAATGAGATCGCACTCGGTGATCTTGCGTGCACGAAGATGCATTGCCAGGAACTCTCCTACGGTAAGATCCGCAAGGCACTTCGTCGTCTGGGTGATGAGAGCGATCGGTTTGCAGGCAGGGTCCCGGACGAACTGTTCAGGCGGAGGAGCACCATTGAGCAGTATCCGCCTGCCGGTTGCAGTATCGCCCTGTGCAAAGACCTCAATATCGTTGATGAAGGCACTTTTGCCAGAGCCGGTCGGGCCGACGATGGCGATCGTGTCACCCGGTCGGAGGTGGAGGGGTTCAAAGGTCTCCGGGTTGCCATGCCTGTCATGGCCGGGGAGGATCGTGATCGTGTGCATGATCAGTGATTCATACCTGAGACCGGATAATAGTTTTCCTTATAATGGAATAAATTGATCTTAAGAGATACATTATTGACGAAATATATCTTTTAAGGTGATCTGTTAAAAAATGTGGAATGTATACTCATCTTCTCTTATAGAAGAATCCTGCTCCGACAGTTCCAAGCACCAGTATCGATAAGAGGATCGCAAGCACCGGTGTTGAGATCATCGGAGTTGATGATGATGTATCTCTGGGCTCCTCGCTCATCACCTGACCTACCACCTGTTGGTCAGTCGATACTGCATCTCCCGGAGTTGTGGTTATGTCACTCCCAACCCCTGATGATTCTACGGTGGTGTTGGTCGCATCAGTGGTTCCGGTCACGGCCGGGGCGACGGTGGCTACAGGTGGGGGGAGGGATGCGGGTGATGTATCTGATCCTGAGTCGCGGAATGAGTCCGGCTGAACTATCCCTGACATAATACCGTTCATATAGGCTTCAAGAGCGAGATTGCCGCAGGTATGGTGGCAGCAGGTGACACCGTTCATCTGGACAGACTGCTGGAATTCGGTTGTTAATGCATGAAGTACAGAGATGTCGGGGTCCCAGTATCCCATCCGGACAACATCGAGCATCCGGGCGGTCATCGCCTGATAGGCATAGGGATTTGCTGATGCAAAATACTCGGATAACCCAAGGTCATACTGGTCAAGCACATAGGTCGCATAGACACTCTCCCACATCTCGCTTGTGATCAGATCAGGAATTGTGACATCCCAGAGCCACATATTCTCGACAAATGACTCCATATATCGTGCGCCATCAAATCCATTGCCCATCATCCCCTCGATCCAGGCAGGGTTTAAGTATCGGGATCTCAGGTCACGGGAGACGAATTGGCTTAATGTCTCCAGCTTCTGGTCCTGTGGGTTTCTCTGGTTGTTGATGTACATATCCGGTGCATTGCCGGAGACGCTCTGGATGGCAAGACTCAGTCCGCCGAAGTACGCGGCGACCATCGGGTGTTCGAGTGTCCCATAGAGGTTTGATGTCCGTGAGAAAACTCCGATATCCACGTCAGCAAGGTTTGCCCTGAAGATATCCGCATACTGCTCACCCCAGATCGACTGGCCGTAGATGTAGCTCATCCTGCTGATATAGAGATCTGCAATCTGGTTGGGGTCATCCCATGAGTCTGTACCGCCGATCGCATGTTCAATTCCGGGGGTATAGGATCCGGGTGGTGGAGAGAAGATCCGTGATGCAGCAAGTTCCATCGCAAGTGCGGGATCATACCCCTCAGCAATGAGGGACTGATAGATACGATCGGTGTTTATCTTCACGTAGTTTGGCATTGCGCCATCATCTGCTGCTGCCGCAAGCCTGACCGCTTTATCAATCAGCTCTATCTTGCTTGCATACATGTCACGATACGATCCCGATGTGACGACGACAACATCGATCCGTGGCCTGCCGAGTTCGGATGACGGGATCAACTCCACATCACTCACCCGGTTGTTACTCGTCCAGACAGGGCGTACCCCAAGCATCCAGAAGATCTCTGACTCCATCGTCCCCTGGTGGCGGGAGGTCTCAATAGACCAGAGGAGGAATGCGATCTTGTCCGGATAACTACCATGTTGTGCACGATGGGTTGCGATCAGTTCGTCACCGAGGGCGACGCCTACATTCCATGCGACCTTTGTCGGGATGATCCGGTCATCGAAGGTGCAGAGGTTTCTGCCGGTTGGAAGTGCATCCGGGTTTCTGATCGGATCCCCGTTTGGACCCGGAGGAATATATTTTGCCTCAAGCGCATCCAGGATACGGGGTATCTCAATGGTGCAGTCGAGGATCCTCTGGTGATAATCCTGTGCAAGCACCAGATCAGCGGTGATATCAGCAGACGTCTGTTGAAGTACCGTCTGCTGGGCGGCATTTGGGCTGTTTCCGTTCAGTATGACCTCATTTAAGAGTGCAATTGCCGCATCTTCGTCTCCACCTGCTGCCTCAACATGGTTCTGGTATGACGTTCCGAGCATCCCGTTGATCATTGCTACAAGACTCTCACCATCCGGCACCTCGCCGAGGATGTGTGAGCCGTATGGCATGTAGACGGTTGCAAGTTCTTTTAAATATGAATCCATATCGAGGAGGAATGCATTAAATTGCGTATCATCTGCAGATATTGTGTCAAAATTCCAGCCGATGTCGGAATGAAGCCCAAGTTTCTTCACCGTTGCAAGAATCTCATTCTTATATCCCTGCTTCACCGCCTCATCAACGACGGTTCTGTAGTTTGTGATCGTCTCCTTCAGGTCTGCAAGCTCCCCATATAGTCCCGATGGCACAAGGACCGGCGTCATGAAGTCAACGATCACCATATTCGCACGTCTCCGATCAAAGATCCCTTCTGCATCCATCGGAAGAACATGCACATGCGGCATCGATCCGGAGAGGATCGCACCCCAGTCGTCTGCTGCAAGTCCTGCTTCTTTTCCGGGCATCATCGGGATGATCGAGAAGATCGAGAAGATGGCATCGGCTTTGAAGATCCGATCCATATAGGTGTAGAATGCATAACACTGGTGTGTGGGTGGGACTGCACCGTCATGGTAGGTGACGTCAGTATTCTGGTTCCAGCCTGGCATCGGGTCGGGGGCGAGGATGACGTTTCCGAACCTGATGATCGGAATGACGAGCGAGCGACCGCCATTCCCGTCATAGACCATGATCTCTCCGGGAGGTTCTCCCCAGATATCGATCATATGCTGCTGTTTGTCGGGTGAAAGCTCATGAAACCAGGATCGATACTGGTCTTCTGGGATCAGGATCACATCACCCATCTCAACACGCTTCTTCAGCTCATCGGGAACCCAGGTACCGATATTGTATCCCTGAGATGCCATCAGATCCGCAAGCTCCTTTGCATCCGGGAGGGGACCTGATCCCAGATCATAGCCGCGATCCCGCATGGCAACGAGGAGGTTCGCAAGGCTCGCCTGTGCGTCGAGATAATAGTCGATATCTGCGCCGACTGTTGACTTTCCACCTTCCGCACTGTAGTAGGGGATGATGACCTTTTTATTCTGATTGTCAGTCCTTCCGAGATCCACCCATGCAAGCGTCCGCTCTGTCAGCCAGGTGACCTGGTCGTTCATCGGTTTGTAGTAGTCTGCTCCGGTGACCGGGTCGATTGCCTTTGTAGCAAAGACGATCGGCTCGATGATGCCATCAAGCTCTGCCAGCAGAAGCTGCCACTGCTGTTCGGGGCCGACACCATGAGGGCTGTTTCGCCATGTCTCTTCATCGACATCGTAGAAGAGCCGGACCGCATTTAAGATCGGGACATTCAGCTTCCTGAGGTTTTCAACACCGCGCTCAGGATCGCTGTAGTCGAGGCGGGAGCCTTTTGAGATGAGGACACCAGCATCGATCATCACCATCCCATCCTGCATGAAGTAGTCGATCCTGGCGGGATCTTTGTAGTGATAGGTGGCAACGATCACATTTACCCCGGCATTTTCATATGAACGGACGAGGGCATCGAGCATCGGGCCATCACGTGCCATATAGGTGTAGTCACCGGTGATGACACCAACGGTTCCCTGCGATTGGTCATAGGTGCCGGTTCCGGTGTACCACTCCAGGTACTCTGCAAGAGTTGGATAGATGTCCGGGGCATCAGGATGATATATCCCGTAGATCGGGCGACTCTCCGGAGGTTCGAGTTCCATCTGAAGCCCGCACCATGTGACACCGAGGAATCGTGCCAGGTTATTGAAGTTCTTCTCAGAGTGGTAGAGGAGATAGGTCTCAACGGTCTGGACATTCTGATCTGCTGGATCTTCTGTGTGGAGATTATAACCCTGGAGGAGTGGGCCAATGGAGATTACTACTGACCCGTTTGCCTGTGCGGCAAGGACGGTATCCTTGATCGCTTCGATCACCCCTGCATCAAGGTTTGAGAGGAGGATCAGGTCAGATCCGCTTAGGTCAAAGGAGAGGTCGAGATCTGATCTTCCATAGTACACTGAGATATTGATCGAAGCGTTGATCTCAGGATCGAGTTGTGCTGCTTCAATTGCAGCTATCTCTGCCTGTCGGGAGAAGACGAATGCGATCTCGGTCTTTTTCGTATTCTGAAGGAGGATCTGTTCCTGAAGAATACTGAGGAGATTGTGGAGGCTGTCATCATCTGTTGACTCCCAGTACCTGGAGATCTCTTCGCCTGCAGGGGTGCCGAGTACGATGCCTTCCGGCAGGTCGCAACCGATGATCGTCTCATCTTCGGGTAGAAGGGACTGCATCAGAAGAGCGGTCTCTTCACCGACTGAGGCGATGAACCAGGCTTTATCAAACGAGAGGTCGGCTGATTCCACCTCCTCTTCCGAAATGACCGAGATATTCATGGAGAGGGTGTCTGGAGAGAGGGAGAGGATCTCAGCAAGAGCGACCCGTTTCTCTGAGTTGCCGGTGAGGATGAGAAGATGTTTCCTGCCGTTCTCTGTCGATGGAATGATGGGGACGGCCTCTATATCTTCTTCAGGAGGTGTATCGCCTTGATCAGGAGGGTCATCCGATAGTATCTCCGGATCGTCTATTATGGCCGGTGATACTAAAGTCT
>NZ_JAUSCG010000242.1 GCF_030651615.1 Methanocalculus sp. | reverse complement strand
GTTTGTAACAACCGAAAAGAAGCGGAGCGATCCCGGTCTTGCCGAAGGGATCAGGAAGATTGGGGGTGTACTCATCTACCTGGACGACGAAACGATCAATTCAATAGAGGCTCCATCTCCGTCCCGGGCAACCATGATCGGGTTAACAGGGGTTGCAGAACCCTGTGCCCTCGCCTTTGCGGAGATGGGGAGGCTCGTTATGAGAAAGAAAACCTATGGAAGGGTGACCATTGCAATCGGAAGATAAGGGAAAAGGCCTCCTGTCGATCGTCAGCACAGGACCGGGGAACATTCAGCAACTGACCCCGGCAGCTCTCAAAGCGATCGCAAGAGCGGAGTATATCATCGGAAACAACGTCTATATCGACCTCATAAGGCCACTTATTGCCGGAAAAGAGGTGGTAAAGAGCCCGATGGGTGAAGAAGTGAACCGGGCGCAGATGGCCCTTGACCTCGCAGCAGCGCACCGTGTCGCAATGGTATCCGGAGGTGATGCAGGCGTCTATGGGATGGCAGGGATCGTCATCGAAGTTGCCGAGAGGACGGGATCATCCGTTGAGATCGAGGTGATTCCAGGGGTGACAGCAGCAACTGCTGCAGCATCATGCCTCGGATCCCCGCTCTCAGGGGATTATGTTACCATATCACTCTCCGATCTCCTCACACCATGGGATGTGATCGAGGAGCGGCTTGGTCATGCATTTGCGATGGGGGTGCCGGTTGCGATCTATAACCCAAGGAGCCGGGGGAGGCCGCATAACCTTGATGCCGCACTCGCAATAGCCGGAGAACATCGTGGTCAGGAGACACCGGTAGGAGTTGTCAAAAACGCATACCGCCCGGGTGAAGAGCGGCATATTATGACTCTTGGGGTCCTTCAGTCGGATACCTCAAAGGTTGATATGCATTCAATTGTGATCATCGGCGGTCTTGAGAGCCGTATCTGGAAGGTGGGAGACGATGTCAGAGGAATTATCACCCCAAGGGGATATCACCGGAAATACGTATATTGATCTCGGCGCAGATACCCGTGAAGGGTATTCAATAGCCAGCAGAAGCAGAAAGCTTGCGAGAGAGGCAATCGGAGATAACACACCGGAAGATCGGATTCGACAACGTTGCTCAGTCGCTGTTGGCGATTTCACGATGGCTGATCTGATGCGGTTTGAACATGATCCCGTGTCAGCCGGAGTCGCTGCGATCCGGTCAGGTGCTCCAATCTATACCGATATCAGGATGGTTCAGGTCGGTATCCTGAAGAAAGGGCATTCCTGCAGAGTCGAATGCGCACTTGATTATGGGGCTGATCTCGCCAGGAGATCCGGGATAACCAGGACATCTGCTGGATTTATCGCCCTTGGAGAAAAACTCGCCGGATCGATTGTCGTCATCGGCAACGCACCATCCGCTCTCCTCTCGGTCTGTCGTCTCATTGAAGAAGGGATCGTTCCAGGTCTTATCATCGGAACACCTGTCGGGTTTGTGAATGCGGCTGAGTCAAAGGAGCTCCTCAGGACGATGCCGGTACCATCAGTCTCAAATATCGGTACACGGGGAGGAACACCGATCGCTGTTGCGAGCATAAACGAGATCATCACGATATCACTTCCATGATCGATCCGGTAACAGGGTTCACAATTCCAGATGAGTGGGTCTCCCGTGTTCAGAGCAGAGACGAACTTGAACTCGTCTCGACGGGGCGCGGGGTTCTGACCGCGTCCGGTGCAGTTCTCAGACGTGGGATAACCACCGGTGCAACAGCTGCGGCTGCTGCAAAGGCTGCTGTCCTCTCACTCAGAAAACCAGTTCTTGAGGTCGACATTCTTCTGCCCTGCGGAATCAGAGTGGTCGTGCCAGCAACCGGTGAGGATGGTCGTGGATCTGCGGTGAAAGATTCAGGTGACTATCCTGAAGACAGAACCGCCGGACTCCTCTTCAGAGCGGATGCTGTTGAAGATACTGAGATCATCCTCCATGCCGGAGAGGGGATCGGGAGGTTCGTCAGAGACACCCCCAGATATACTGAAGGCGAACCGGCAATCTCCCCACCCGCACGGGATTGTATTCTGACAGCCATTACCGAGGCACTCGAAGCTAACAAATTCTCAGGTGTGAGCGTAACCATCTCTGTTATTGGAGGAAGAGATGCCGGTGCAGACACCCTGAACCCGAGGGTAGGCGTTATCGGTGGAATCTCACTCCTTGGCACGACCGGATTTGTTGAGCCATGGGATGATCATCTGGAGTCTTCAATGGAGGAGCGGGTCAGGTCTGCCGATCGTGTCGTAATCACAACAGGCAGGATCGGCCTTCGGATCTCCCGTCTCCTCTTTCCGGAATATGAGGTGGTTCTTGCCGGGTCAAAGATCGGTCAGGCAATCAAAGCCTCATCCTGTGAGACGATCCTCTGCGGACTGCCAGGACTTATCCTGAAGTTCATCAATCCGGATATCCTTGAAGGAACAGGATACCAGACTGTTGAAGAGTATGTCGCAACGGAAGAGGGTCAAAACCGGATGAGAGAGATGCTCAATGATGCTACTCCCACAGGTATCCGAATCGTCATAGTTAATCGTGATGGTGAGGTAATAGGTGATTCACGATGAAGGTGATCGGTGTTGGTTGCGGAGAGGGGATGCTCACCGAGGAGGCGATCAGAGCGATTGATAATGCACGTATCATCTGCGGATCCGCACGTGCAATCGAACGTGTACGCAATCATATCCCTCCCGGATGCAGCGTAACTGCGATCACCGACTTTAAACACCTGGGAAGCCTTCCAGACGATGCTGTTCTCCTCTCAACAGGAGATCCCCTCCTTGCTGGTCTTGGGCATCCCGGAGGAGAGATCATACCCGGCATATCATCGCTTCAGGTCTCCTTCGCACGAATCGGTATTCCCTGGAGCAATGTCTCGGTGATTGATGCCCATGGGAAAGACCATGAGAAAGCGATCGATGATGCAGTCATTGATATCAAGCGCATGCGGCCGGTCTTCATCATCGCCGATCCGAAATTTCCTGTTGATGCACTGGCAAAGGCGCTGAAGGAGCATGATGTTTTCATCTATATCTGCCAGGACCTTGGAGAGGCAGACGAGCGGATCATCACAGGAACACCAGATAATCCTCCTGTTCCGGATTCAACACTATTTTGTATCATCATTTCACGATCTGAACAGGCAGGAAGCCCACGACATTAGTCGTGGGTGGTTGACAAAACAGGAAGAAGTGATAGGGGGATACCGCTCTCTTCTGAAAACGTTCTAATCCTTGTCCGGACACGATCAATCATACCACCGGTCGTGATGATAACAACAGGTTCCATCCTGAGTGCATGGAGGATCGAGGCATCGATCACACCATAGGTGAAGTCAGCTGTGATCCCAGCTTCTGCGAGGAGACGTTTTGCAGTTGTTCCCATCACCCCGATCCTGAGGGAAGAGACCGTCTTCTGAAGAGAACTGAGGATACCATCCACCCCGGATGCCGCATCGATGAGATAGATCGGTGCTGGTGAATGGGGAGTGGTTCGTATAGATGCTATCTTCTCGATCTTCTGTGCAATATCAAGGATACCGGAAGGGGGATCAGCCGGGTCCATCATACCGCGGGCTGCGAGATGGTGATGAAGCGATAAAACCGTCGGCAGGGTAAGGTGGGCACGCCTCATCAGGTCGGTATCACAGAATGCTGAACGTGGAGGCCCATGATGCAGGATCTCACCTCCTTCGATCAGCACTACATCATCTGCCCAGCTGTAGGCGAGCTCAACATCATGGGTAGAGAGAAGGATCGTCACACCCCGATGATTGATCTCTTCAAGAAGATCCATAATCTCCGCGGCACCTGCCGGATCAAGCGAACTCGTTGGTTCATCGAAGATCAGGATCTCCGGCTGCATCGCGAGTACCCCGGCGATAGCAACCCGTTTCTTCTCACCGCCGGAGAGATGATGCGGAGGCCTTCGTTCGTATCCGGATAATCCAACTGCAAAGAGGGATTCGGAGACGACACGCTTGATCTCATCTTCAGAGAAGCCCAGGTTCAATGGCCCAAATGCTACATCCTGATAGA
The DNA here is from genome assembly GCF_030651615.1 of Methanocalculus sp. Taxonomy (GTDB): domain Archaea; phylum Halobacteriota; class Methanomicrobia; order Methanomicrobiales; family Methanocorpusculaceae; genus Methanocalculus. The sequence goes on along the minus strand of NZ_JAUSCG010000242.1, from coordinate 63 downwards.
CCGTAGGTGCGAAGAGCTGTGAATCTGAGTTCTGAAAGACCATCCCGACCCGCCGCCTCACAT
>NZ_JAUSCG010000234.1 GCF_030651615.1 Methanocalculus sp. | reverse complement strand
CAGGAGGAGAACTCCAGCGTCTTGCCATTGCACTCTGCCTCTCGCAGGATGCCGATCTCTATATCCTTGACGAACCAAGCGCCCATCTGGATGTCGAACAGAGGATGAAGGTTGTCAGGATGATGAAACATTTCGCAGAAGGAAAAGAAGTCGGAGTTCTTGTGATCGATCATGACATGTACCTCATTGATATGCTTTCTGAGCGGATTCTTGTCTTTGAAGGTCAGCCTGCAGTCTCCGGATCTGCCTTCGGCCCGTTTGGCATGCAGGAAGGAATGAACAGATTCCTCAAAAACCTCGGGATCACATTCCGGCGTGACAAGAGCGGAAGACCGAGGATCAATAAGCTTGGATCGTTCCTTGATCGGGACCAGAAATCACAGGGAGAGTATTACTATGCTATCCCCTCTGAGGATTAGGAAGAGTAAATGGAGATAGTAATAACTCCATTTATTACCGGCTATGCTTCTTGGGCAACATACGTTACAACAGGTGAAATGACGATCTTTGAGTACATGCCCGGTGGATAATCAATCAGAAGACCTTTTTTTGGAGAGTTGAATGATTCTAACAGATACAATCAGCGATCATGTACACGTTCTTCGACCCGCTCCAGGTATCCCCGCATATCCCCTTTTCGAAGCAGACCGTTCGCATTCATATACCTGACTTTTCCAAAGATCGGCCGCTCCTTCCATGCCCGGTCATGCTTGCCGAAACACCAGGCGACTCCGGCATATCCGTTTGGATCCCGACCATCGAGCTCAAACTCATTATTGAGGATAACCGCATGCCGATACGCCATCTCAGGTGTCTCAGACCATTCAAGGATCTTCTTCCCCCAGTACATCCGCATGTAATTATGCATACAGCCGGTGAAGATCATCTCTTTTTGAGCCGTGTTCCAGAAGGGATCATGGGTCTCTGCCCGCCGGAGCTCATCAAGTGAATAGGCATACTCACGGCGATCTTTTGCATGCTCGGTAAGTGTTGTGTAAGCCCAGGCAGGAAGGCAATCAATCTGATCATAGCGATCATTATACCAGACGAAGTTTACCGCAAGCTCCCGCCGGACGATAAGCTCTTCCAGAAAACCACTCCGGCCGGCTGCTGCCCGCGCCACCTCAATTGGGGATATCTGGCCGAAGTGGAGATACGGTGAGAGGCCTGAAGTTACCTCCCGGCCAGGATCATTTCTTGCTGTATCATAGAGGTGGGCAGGCGCTTCAAGAAATGCTTTGAGCCGTTGAATCGCCACGATTCGCCCGCCTCGTGCAATATGCCTCTCTTCAGGGGTGAAGTGGCCGATCCGGTTTAATATACCATCAATATCAGAGAGGTTGAGATCAGATCTCCCAACATTCAGCGATGGATTCTTCAAAGCTACCTTATCAACGGGATGAATGAAATCTCCAATCTGCGGAGTTATTTTTCGCCTGAGGGTAGCAGCTGACCACTCCTCTTTGATTGATGCCGAACGGACAGGCACGACCATATCCGACTCAACCTCAATCACTGAACAATGCAGCTGCTCAACAATAGCATGCCGCCATGCCCGTTCATGCCTGAGATACCCGCGATCAGAGATGAGAATTGCTGCATCTTCAGCAGAACGAAGAACCTCTACGGCAGGATCCCCGATCACTGTAAGAAGCAGTATCCCCCTTTCACGCAATCTCTCCTGAGTCTCCGATAAACCCTCAAGCATGAACCTGAATGTTCGCCCTGTCGCATCCGGGTACTTGGGATCGATACAGAAGATAACCACCAGAGGAAGAGATCGCCTGTTCGCCTCAAGAACCGCATACTCAAGGGCATGGTTCTCTTCAGCCCGGCAGGATCTCTGCATCCAGTAAATCACCCGATCCCCATTGGTCGAAACGTTACTTCGATAATGAATGCGTCCAGGTTCGATCATCATCCTCTTCTTCTCCTTAATTTGACAATAATCCTCTGCCTGATCAGAGAAGTATTTGTTCATAGAAGAACGAATAATTCTTAGTGAACTGCACCCCCGATCAGAACCAGAGAGAGGAAGCACTTCTGAAAGCTGCAAAGACAGGACCAACTCAGGAAGCCATCACACTCTTTCAGGATCTGGTCCTCTCGTATTACCATGAACATGGTCGTGACCTCCCCTGGCGCGACACCACGAACCCGTATAAGATTCTTGTCTCAGAGATCATGCTCCAGCAGACACAGGTCGAACGGGTCATCCCGAAGTATAAAGCATTTCTTGCAACCTTCGAAACGATCGATCAACTTGCAGCAGCTCCTCTTTCAGAGGTGCTCACAGCATGGTCGGGACTTGGTTACAACAGGCGTGCGATCAATCTCCAGAGAACAGCCGGCATCATCAGGAACGAGCATAACGGTTATCTTCCGAAAAACCCCGATACTCTCGCAACCTTTCCGGGTATCGGGAAGGCGACCGCCGCTGCCATCTGTGCTTATGCCTTCAATATGCCAGTCGTCTATATAGAAACGAACATCAGGCGGGTCTTCATCCATTTCTTCTTCCAGGATCAGGTTAACATCCCGGATACGGATATCCTGCCAGTCATCGAAGCAGCACTCGATAGAGAGAACCCAGGGGTTTGGTACAGTGCCCTGATGGATTACGGCACTCTCCTGAAACTGCGACTGAAGAATCCAAACCAGCGGAGCAGACACTACACCCGACAGGCACCCTTCGCCGGATCAGACCGCGAAATCCGTGGGAAGATCCTTCGCCTCCTCATAGAGAGAACAAAGATGGAGAGAAGATCTCTCATCCGATCACTTGACACAGATGAAGTACGGGTTGAAAAGGTGCTTCAGGACCTCTGGAAGGAGGGATTTGTACAGGAAGATGCTGGCCTCTACTCGATAAAAAAATGATTATACATTCTTCAATGCAACGATATCCTTCACTCCGGTCAGCTTCCAGACCATTGACCGCTCTTCACGTGCAATCGCCTCAGGCGGATCCTGTGGCGAATGGCCGAGGGCTGCAAGTATATTATTCGAGAGATGCCGTTCCTTGATAAGATCAACGAACTTCTGCCGGATGATCTTCTTATCAATAGAGTCTGTAAGCTCCTCGATTCGCCCCTGCATTGTAACAAAGGTATAACAGGAGAGGTCCTTTGAGTACTTTTCCACCTCGACTGATACATAAGGG